>NZ_JBITSX010000012.1:80704-116535 GCF_044541255.1 Pseudomonas sp. NPDC085632
GCTATGCCGACTTGCGATACCGCGTTGAACTCAGGCTCTAAAAAGCAAACAAATCAGCCCCTCGCCATGAGGAAAAGGGGACTGATCGAGGTGATTGGGCAAGCTACGCCGGCGTGCGATACCGCGTTGAACTCAGGCTCTAAAAAGCAAACAAATCAGCCCCTCGCCATCCAAGAAAAACAGAGGACTGACTGAGATGTTTGGGAGAGCTACGTCGAAGTGAAATACCGAGTCGAACCCAGATTTTGAAAAGCCCACAAATCGGCCCCCTCTCCCTCGGGAGAGGGCTGGGGTGAGGGGCGAATCCACCAAAAAACCAAAGCCGACCACGCTGTGCTCTTCACCACTCAATAGGCCGAGTGTCAGCTCGCCTGCTTTTGATCTTGATCTGTAAGGCGACGTCGGAAGGCTGAGTGGAGGGATTGATCCGGGCGTGGGAGCGCAGCGACCGTTTGGCGAAGCCAAACACAGCGAGAGGAGGTGCAGCGAAGCAAACCGTAGGCGCTGCGCCCGGATCGATCCCGCAGCGAAGGAACCCCGAGCCCCAGCGAGCGGGCCGCACGTAGGAGCAAGCGTTTTTGGTTACTTTTTAGGCGTTTGTAAAAAGTGACCCGCCGTAAGGGCGGAACCCCAAGCAGCCGTTACCGCAGCAACGGATATTCACCCAAAAACCAACCAATACCCAATCACCCCAACATCAACGCCAACCCCCGGCTCAGGCGTTCATGCACCCGCAAAACATCAGGCATCACCGAAGCCATCCGCAGCAAATCATGCGTCAGCCCTGGACAATGCTCAACCTCCACACTCACCCCCTGCCCCCGCAATTTATCGGCATAAGCCTGCCCCTCATCAAACAACGGATCAAAACCCGCCAACAACACAATCGCCGGCGCCACACCCCGCAGATCCTCCGCCAACAACGGCGAAAAGCGCCAGTCCAGATAATCTTCCGGGCTGCGAGCGTAATGCTGATAAAACCAGTCAAGCGTATCGTTCTCCAACAAATACCCCTCGCTGAACAACAACCGCGAATCATGCACGCGCGAAGCATCGGTCACCGGATAGCACAACAACTGAGCCTTCGGCGCGATGACCACAGTATGCGGTTGCACCACCGCCTGAATCGCCAGCACCGTGGCCAAGGTCGCACCGGCACTATCGCCGCCAAACGCCACACGCGAGGTATCAAGGCCAAGGCTCACGGCGTTTTCCGCCAACCATGCCAGGGCGTCTTCGCCATCCTCCAGTGCCGTTGGAAAACGATGCTCCGGGGCCAGTCGATAGCCGACCGACAACACCGCACACGGCGTGCGCTGGCAAAATTCGCGGCATACACCGTCGTGAGAATCGAGGCTGCCGACGACAAAACCACCGCCGTGGAAATACACCAGCACCGGCATCGGCGAGTCCGCTGCGTTGGGGCGATACAGACGCAGTGCCAACCGCGCACCATCGCGCGCCGACGTGTCGATTTCGCTGACCAACAGGTCTTCAGGCGCCGGCCAGCGCAGTTGCGCCGTGGTCTGTTCGAAAGTCGCGCGGGCCTCGCTCGGGGTCATTTGGTGCATGGCCGGCAGGCCGGCGTCCTGGCTGTCTTGGGCCAGGTCGAGGAAGGCTTCCAGATCAGGGTGTAACGACATCGCTAAAATCCTTGTATCGGCAAAAAAAGGGGCGCGCCCTGGCAACGCCCCCGGAGATGACTGAAGGTATGGCGATCAGCCCACGCGTACCATGCAATGCTCGACCAACGCCTCCAGCTCACGCTGGTAATCGCTCATCAAGGCGTCCATGGTGCCGGCGCGATAACGCTGGCTGCTGTAGATGCAACGCAAGGCCAGTTGACCGTCATAGACCTGGCCGACAATTTCCAGCCAGTTGCCCAGGTTGGCTTTGAGGCTGTAGTTGTCGCCGGTTTCTTCCAGTGCCGGCACCAGCAGGGCCTGCTCGTCGAAACTCTGGTCGAATTGCCCCAGATAGTTGAACGTGACCCGCGCCTGCGGCAGCGCGGCCAGTTGCTGCGACACCTCAGCCCCAGCCAGATGACGCAGCACGCCATAGCCGATGCCCTTCTGCGGGACTGCGGCCAACTGTGCCTGCACATTGACGATCGACTGGCCAATGTCGTCGCTGTCCGGACGCAAACGCACCGGGAACATGCTGGTGAACCAGCCCAGACTGCGGCTCAGGTCGATCGACTCGAACAGGTCTTCACGACCATGGCCTTCGAGCAGGATCAACGCCGACGGTTGTTGACTCCAACGGCACAGGGCACGGCTGAGCGCCGACAACAGCAGGTCGTTGATCTGCGTGCCGTACACCGCCGGGGCCTGTTTGAGCAGTTGTTCAGTGTGCTCGCGAGACAGTTTGAGCCGTGCCTGCGCCTGCTGACGCACGAGGTTTTTGCCACGCAGGTTGTCGCAAGGCAGGTCGACACTTGGCTGATCCAGTTGCTCCAGCCAGTACGCCAGTTCCTGCTCGGCAATCACCGGTGCCTGTGCCTGCAAGGCCTCGGCGAACGAGCGGTAGCTGCTGGTGCGAATCGGCAATTTCGGCTCCCGTCCTTGCACACACGCCTCGTAAGCCACTTTCAAATCGTCGAGCAGAATTCGCCACGACACGGTGTCGACCACCAAGTGGTGAATCACCACCAGCAGGCGCGCCTGGCCATCCGGCAAGGCGACATGCATCACCCGCCAGACCGGCCCATCGTCGAGTTTCAAGCTGCGCTGGGCGAGGTTGGCCAAGGCTTCGACTTGCTCACTGTTGTCCGCCTCGCGACGCCATAGCAGCGCTTCACCCTGTTCACTGAGGTCGCAGTAACGCTGCAACCAACGCCCGCCTTCGTGGGAGAAACGCAGGCGCAACGAGTCGTGATGTTGCTCGATCCAGCCCAGTGCCTGTTCCAGTGCCGCGAGGTCCAGCGGCTGACGTGCACTCAACAGCAATGACTGGTTGTAGTGATGCGCCTCGGCCATGCCTTCGGCAAAGAACCACTCCTGAATCGGCAAGAGATTGAACAAGCCCTCGGCGGCGACGTGCGTGACGTCTGCCTGCGGTTGTGCCGCGCCCTCCTTCGCCGCGTCCTGCTCGACGATACCGGCGATGGTCTGATAACGCATCAGGTCGCGCAGCTTGAGGTCCATCTGCAACGTCGGGTGGTTTCTGACGCGAGAGATCACCTGCAAACTCAGAATCGAGTCGCCGCCCAGTTCGAAGAAGTTATCGCTGATGCCCACCTGCTCGACCTGCAACACCTGCGCCCAGATGTCCGCGAGCAGGCTTTCCTGCTCGTTGCGCGGAGCCAGGTATTGCTCGGTTTTGAACTCTGGTTCCGGCAGCGCCTTGCGATCAAGCTTGCCGTTCGGTGTCACCGGGAAAGCACTGAGGCAAACGATCTGCGCCGGCACCATGTATTCCGGTAACGAGGTGCGCAGGCCCGCCTTGAGTTCATCGCCGATGTCTTCGCCGGTCGCGGTGACCACATAACCGATCAGTTGCTTGCCGGAGGCATTGTCGCGGGCGATCACCAGTGCGTCGGTGACCGACGGTAACTGGCGCAGACTGGCCTCGACTTCGCCCAGTTCGATGCGGAAGCCGCGGACCTTGACCTGATGGTCGATACGGCCGACGTAATCGACCACACCGTCGGCACGCAAACGCACCAGATCGCCGCTGCGATACAGGCGCTCGCCCGCCGCGAACGGGTTGGGTACGAAGCGCTCGCAGGTCAGGTCAGGTCGTCCGTGATAACCCCGGGCGACGCCATAGCCGCCGATGTACAACTCGCCGGCAACGCCTGGCGGCAGCGGGTTCAGGTCCTCGTCCAGCACGTACAGCGAGCGAGCCCCCACGGCGCGGCCGATCGGCGCGTACGCGGCTTCGCAATGCTGGCTGACCGGGACTTTCCAGAGCATCGGCGTGACCACGGTTTCGGTTGGGCCGTAGCCGTTGGTGAAGTATTGCGGACGCAGCGCTGCCTTGACCTGCTCGAAGGTCTGATCCGGCACCGCATCACCGCCGAAGCAATAGATGCGCACCGGTGGCGGCGCGATACCGCTGGCCGCTGCGTACTCGGCCAGTTGTTTGAGATAGGCCGGCGGGAAGCAGGCAATGGTGATGCCGTAATCGTGCAGTGCCTGATAGGTCTGCTCCGGTGTCCACAGGCAACCGTCACGGATCACCAGACGACCGCCGCTGTACAAGGTGCTCAACCAGCGCTCATGGGCCCCGTCGAACGCAAACGACATGAAGTGCAGCTCGCAGCTGCTGGCGTCCATTTCGTACAGCTCGGCGATGGCCTGACAGTGCATGCTCAGCGGGCCTTGGGTCACGGCGACGCCTTTCGGCCGCCCGGTAGAACCCGAGGTGTAGACCAGATACGCCAGGCCTTGCTCGTGCACCCGATATTCCGGGGCGTGGTCGGCGTAGCGGCTTTCGTCGAGGTCATCGATTTCCAGGCGCAGCAGGCCTTGCGGCGCCGGCAACGTGCTGCGCAGGCTGCTCTGGGTCAGCAATAGCGCCATGCCCGAATCTTCAATCATGTACGCCAGACGCTCCGGCGGGTACTCGATGTCCAGCGGCACGTAAGCCGCACCGCTCTTGAGCACGGCGAGGAAGCTCACCACCATTTCCAGCGAACGCGGCAAGGCCACGCCGATCACCATTTCCGGCCCGGCACCGTGCTCGATCAGGCAGTGCGCCAGACGATTGGCCCGTTGCTCGAGCTCGGCGTAGGTCAGGTTCATCCCGGCGCATTGCAGAGCAATAGCCTGCGGCTGATGTTGCGCGTGACGACTGATCAGTTCCGGCAACAGCGCCGCTTGATGCGTGTGCGCAGGTTCAGCACTCCAGGCCTGCGCGGCTTGCCATTGTTCGGGGCTCAGACGCTGCAAATTACCGAGGCGTTCGTACGGCGCCGCCATCATCGCGGCGAGGGTGTTTTCCATGGTCTGGCGAATACCGACAACGGCCTCGGCGCTGAAGTGGCTGCGCAGGTACAGGTATTCGATCGACAACTCGTCGCCGAGCATTACCGCCAGGTCCATCGGTACGTTGGTCACGCCGTGGCCAATGGATTTGCCGAAGGTCAGATCGGTGTCGTTTTCTTCCTGCAAGCGATCGTCGATCGGGAAGTTTTCGAACACCACAATGCTGTCGAACAGCGCCTGACCACCGAGGCTGGACCAGCGCTGTACATCGGCCAGCGGCGCCTGGGAGTAATCGCGAATGTCGAGGTTGTAGGCCTGCACGTCGCCCAGCCAGTCAGCCAGACGCTGATCGGCTTGCGGCGTCTGAATGATCGGCAAGGTGTTGATGAACAGACCGAGCATGTTGCCGACATTCGCCAGACTTTCCGGACGTCCCGACACCGTGGCGCCGAAAGTCACCGTCTGCTGCCCGGTGTAACGTTGCAGCAGCAACAGCCACGCGCCCTGAATCAAGGTGTTGGGGGTGATGCGCAGATCGCGGCAGAACTGCAACAGCCGAGCGGTCTGCGCTTTATCCCAGTTCGAATAGATCGCATCGTGACCGGCGACATCGGCGCTGTGGCGCGGGTGCATCGCCTGGCTCAGTGCCGTCGGTTCGTTGACCGCCGCCAGACGTGCCTTCCAGAACAATTCCTGGGCGTCCTGATCCTGCGCTTGCAGCCAGGCGATGAAGTCGCGGTAGCGACCGTTCTCGCCGATGATTTCGCCCTTGGCGTAATACTGCAGGACCTCGCCGAACAGCCGCGAACTGCTCCAGCCGTCCATCAGGATGTGGTGGCTGGTCCAGATCATCTGGTACTGATCGTCGCTCAAGCGCAGCAGGGTCACCCGCAACAAACGCGCATCGGCCAGATTGAAACCGAGGGCGCGGTCATCGCTGGCGAACGCGGCAATCCGTTCTTCGCTGGTCTCCTGGTCACGCCAATCGAGCACCTGCATTTGCAACGGCGCATGGCGATGCACCACCTGCAACGGTTTGGCCAGACCGTCCTGCCAATGGAAACTGGTGCGCAGAATCGCCTGACGGGCGATCACGAATTCCCACGCCTGGCGGAAGCGCTCCACGTCCAGGCCCTTGATCGGCAGGCTGACCTGTTGCACGTAAAGACTGCTGCCGTTATCCGACAGGGTGTGGAACAGCATGCCTTCCTGCATCGGCGACAGCGGGTAGACGTCCTCGATCATGTCCGCCGGCACCGGCAACGCATCGAGCTGCGCCTGATCGAGTCGGGCCAGCGGATAATCCGCCGGCGCCTCGTCGGTCGACGACTCGAGCGCAACCACAGTGGCGAGTTTCTGCACGGTCTGCTGCTGGAACAGGTCTTTGGGGGTGAAGCGAATTCCCTGCTGACGCGCACGGCTGACCAGTTGAATCGAGATGATCGAATCGCCGCCCAAGGCGAAGAAGTTATCAGTCACGCCGACCCGCTCGATCTTCAGGATGTCCTGCCAGACCTCGGCCAGTTGCTGCTCCAGCGGCGTCGATGGCGCCACGTATTCACGCTGCGACTGGCTGACGTCCGGTGCCGGCAAGGCTTTGCGGTCGAGTTTTCCGTTCGGTGTCAGCGGCAACTGATCAAGGAACAGCCACTGCGCGGGCACCATGTATTCGGGCAGATGCGCCTTCAACGAGGTCTGCAACGCTTCGCTCAAGTCGTCCTGTTCTTCGAAGCTGAGGCTGCTGTCACCTGGCACTACATACGCGACCAGTTGCTGACCACTGTGGCCATCCACCGCCAGCACCACGCCTTCGCGCACACTGTCCTGAGCGAGCAGACGTGCTTCGATTTCACCCAGTTCGATGCGGAAGCCGCGCACCTTGACCTGATGGTCGATGCGCCCGACGTATTCGATTCGGCCGTCCTCGCTGAAGCGGGTCAAGTCACCGGTTCGGTACATCCGTTCGCCGCTGCTCGAAAATGGATTGGGCACGAAACGCTCGGCGGTCAGCCCCGGGCGGAACAAGTAGCCACGGGTGATGCCGTCGCCAGCCAGGTACAGTTCGGCGGCAACGCCCAGCGGCGCTTGCTGCAATTGACCGTCGAGCATGTACGCGGTGGTGTTGACCAGCGGCCGGCCGATGTTCGCCTGACCACCGGGTTCGCGGCGGGTGCAGGTCGAATAGGTGGTGTCTTCCGAAGGCCCGTACAGGTCGTAGACATGCGCCACCGCTGTTTCGCGGTAGAGCGTGTCGACCAGACTCTGCTTCAGCGGCTCGCCGGCGAGGTTGATGATGCGCACGCCCGGCGGGATTTGCCCGGTGCGTTGCAGCGCGGCAATCGCCGACGGCACGGTATTGATCAGTCGCACCTGATCGCGCTCCGGCAAGTCCGGCAGTTCCAGGGCATTGCGCGCCATGACGATCGAACCGCCGCGTGCGAGGGTGACGAAAATCTCCCACACCGACAGGTCGAAGCACACCGACGTTGACGCCAATACGCCTTGCAGATCGTCTTCGCTGTAGACCTCGGCAGACCAGTGGATCAGCGCCTGCACGTTGCGGTGAGCGATGGCCACGCCTTTTGGTTTGCCGGTGGAACCGGAGGTGTAAATCACGTAAGCCAGATTCGCGGAATCACCCCGCGCAGCCAGATTGTCCGCAGGCTGCTCGGCAAATGCGGCACCACCGGCTTCGACCAGCACCACCTGCGCATCGGTCTGCGGCAGTTGCGCCAGCAGCGACTGCTGCGTCAGCAAGACTTTCGCCTGACTGTCGTCGAGCATGTAGGCCACGCGATCCGCCGGGTAGTCCGGGTCCAGCGGCACATAGGTGCCACCGGCCTTGAGCACCGCCATCAGGGCGATCACCAGTTCCGCCGAACGCGGCATCGCCACGCCCACGCGGATTTCCGCGCCGACACCCAGCGCCAGCAGATGATGAGCCAGTTGGTTGGCGCGTTGATTGAGTTCGGCATAGCTCAGGGCGGCGCCGGCATGACTCAGCGCCAGTGCTTGCGGATGCGCCGCGACGCGAAGCTCAAAACTCTGCGGGATCAATCGCTCAGCGGGGTACGCGGCCTGATGGTCGTTCCATTGCGCGAGGGTCTGGCGTTCGGCGAGTGGCAACAGGCCGATCTCACCGAGCCGACGTTGCGGCGCCTCGATGAACTGACGCAGCACTTCTTCCAGATGCCCAGCCAGACTCAGCACGCTGCGTTCGGCAAAGTGCTCGGTGAGGTAGTTGAAGTCCAGGTTCAGGACGTCGCTGGCCCCGGCGATCAGGGTCAGACCGTAGTTGGTTTGCTCGCGGTGTTCCAGACCGGCGAAACGCAAACCGCCCGGGTTGGCTTCCAGCGCTTCGGACACCGGATAGTTTTCAAACACCAGCAAGGTGTCGAACAACGCTTCGCCACTCAACTGAGCCAGACGCTGGATGTCCTGCAATGGGGTCTGCTCGTAGTCGCGCAGCAACAGGTTTTTGTCCTGCACGCTGCGCACCCAGTCGCCGACGCTGAGCGTGGCTGGCGGGCTGGCGATCACCGGCAAGGTGTTGATGAACAGGCCCAATTGCTGTTCGATGCCCGGCAGATCCACCGGACGCCCGGACACCGTGGCGCCAAAGGCCACAGTGGCCTGCCCGGTGTAGCGCTGCAACACCAACAGCCACGCGGCTTGCACCAGGCTGTTGAGGGTCACTTGCTGCTGACGGGAGAAACCGTTCAGGCGCTGAGTGAAAGCCTGGTCGAAATGCAGGCGATGCATCTGCTTGCCCGGCCCTGGCACGGTACGACCATGGCAGGCCGAGGCCAGTCGGGTCGGTTCGTCCAGTGGGGCCAGTTGTCCGCGCCAGAAATCCTGTGACGCGGCTTTGTCCTGACCTTGCAGCCAGACCAGGAAATCACGGTAACGACCCTGCGCGCTCGGCACCGGGTAACCGGCGTAATCCTGCAATACCTCGCCGAACATCCGCGAGTTGCTCCAGCCATCCATGAGGATGTGATGGCAGGTGAAAATCAGCCGATGGCGGTCATCGGCGGTGCGCAACAGGCACAGGCGCAGCAGCGGCGGGTTTTGCAGATCGAAACCGCGCTCGCGATCCGCCTGCGCCCGCGCTTCAAGCACGGCTGGCAAGTCCGCCATACCACGCACGTCGACTTCCGGCATTTCCAGGGTCAACTGGCGATTGATCACTTGCAGCGGCGCATCGAGACCGTCACGCCCCCAGATGAACCCGGCGCGCAACACTTCATGGCGATCCACCACACGTTGCCAGGCTTGCTGGAAACGCGCCACGTCGAGGCCATCGATATCCAGCAGCATTTGATAGACATAGGCACTGGCATCGGCGTCGTACAAGCTGTGAAACAGAATGCCTTGTTGCATCGGCGCCAACGGATAGATGTCCTCAATGCGCTGGGCGGCCATCGGCAAGCTGTCCAGATGTGCCTGGGACAACCCGGCCAACGGCACATCCGACGGCGTCAAACCGCCACTCGGGTGGTTCAGGCAATGGTCGATCAACTCACCCAGCGCCACTTCATAAGCGCGGGCCAGTGCGTTGATGGTGCTCTCTTCGAAGACATCGCCACTGTAAGTCCAGGTCAGGCTCAACTGACCTTGATAAACCCGGCCATCGATGGTGAGCCAATTGGCCATCGGCGCGTTTTCATCCTGGCCGGCGCCCTTGTCTTCGGTGGCCGGCACCCACAGGGCGCCTTCGTCGAAGTTATTGTCGAACTGGCCGAGGTAGTTGAACGTCACCTTCGGTTGCACCAGACCGTTCAGCGCCGCTTGCGATTCGGCGCTGCCCAGATGACGCAGCAAACCATAGCCGATACCTTTGTTCGGGATCGCGCGCAGTTGCTCCTTGATGCCTTTGATCGAGGTTTCCAGACTGGCGTCCGGGGTCAGGCGCACCGGGAACATGCTGGTGAACCAACCTACCGTGCGGCTGAGGTCGACGTCATCGAACAGGTCTTCGCGACCGTGCCCCTCAAGCTGCACCAGTGCGCTGTCGGTGTGGGTCCACTGACAGAGCACACGGGCCAGCGCGGTCAGCAGCAGGTCGTTGACCTGGGTGCGATAAACCGCCGGTGCCTGTTGCAGCAACTGGCGGGTACGTTCGGCATCAAGACGCGTATCGACGCTGCGTTCGAAACGGTTGCTCAACTGGCCTTGCGGGTTGTCCAGCGGCAGTTCGACCGACACATCGCGCAGTTGCCCGCGCCAGTAATCCAGTTCGCTTTCCAGCTCAGCGCTGCGGGCATGCTCCTGCAGGCGCTTGCCCCAATCCTTGAACGCGCTGGTCTTGGCCGGCAGACGCACAGCCTGACCGCCGCTCAGTTGTTGATAAGCGCTTTGCAAATCTTCGAGGAGGATCCGCCACGACACGCCATCGACCACCAGGTGATGAATGACCAGCAACAGACGCTGGCTGGCGTCCGGCAAGTCGACCAACACCGCGCGAATCAGCGGGCCATCGAGCAGATCAAGGCTGCGTTGTAACTCCTGGCAAAGCGCTGGCAATGCGGCGCTGTCGTCCAGTGTGACCGTGCGCAGCAAGGCCTGCGCCTGATCCGCAGGCGCATGGCTCTGTTGCCAGCCAGCGTTGGTTTGGCGGTAACGCAGACGCAAGGCGTCGTGATGCCGTTGCAGCTGCAACAACGCCTGCTCCAGCGGCGCCGCTTGCAGTGCGGTGGCCGGGGTCAGCAGGATCGACTGGTTCCAGTGATGCCGCGCCGGAATGTCGCTGTTGAAGAAGTAGTGCTGGATCGGCGTCAGCACCGCGTCGCCGAGCACATCGCCCTGCTGCATCTGCACCGCGTCGCTCTGTTGCGCGACGGTCGCCAGACGCTGCACGGTCTGGTGCTGGAAGATGTCTTTAGGGGTGAAGCGAATGCCCGCCTGACGGGCGCGGCTGACCACTTGAATCGAAATGATCGAGTCGCCGCCCAGCTCGAAGAAGTTGTCATTGAGCCCGACGCGCTCGACCTTCAACACGTCCTGCCAGATCTCGGCCAGACGCTGCTCCAGTTGGTTGCGCGGCGCGGCATAGACTTCCTGCACCTGCGCAACTTCCGGGTGCGGCAGTTGCTTGCGGTCGAGTTTGCCGTTCGCCGTCAGCGGCAGGCGTTCAACGAACGCCCAACTGACCGGGACCATGTAATCGGGCAGGGTTTCGCGCAAATGCGCCTTGATCGAATCGCGCAGTGCACCCTGCCCTTCGCCGTCCAGCACTTCGTTCGCGACAATCCACGTCGCCAGTTGCTGGCCGCTGATACCGTCGACCGCCAGCACTACGGCTTCACGCACGTCGCGGTGCTTGAGCAGTTGCGCTTCGATTTCGCCCAGCTCGATACGGAAACCACGGATCTTCACCTGATGGTCGATCCGCCCGATGTATTCGATCACGCCATCGCCGCGCAGCCGCGCCAGGTCACCGGTGCGATACAGGCGCTCGCCGGCCTGCGGATTGAAGGGGTCGGGAACGAATCGCGTGGCGGTCATGCCGGCCTGATTCAGGTAGCCGCGGGCCAGACCGGCGCCGGCGATGTACAACTCACCGATGCAGCCTTGCGGCACCAGGTTGAGCGCGCTGTCGAGCAAGTACCACGACAGGTCGACAATCGGCTCGCCGATCGGACTGCTGTGGCTTTGTTGCAAATCAGCCATCGACAGCGGACGGTAAGTCACGTGCACGGTGGTTTCGGTGATGCCGTACATGTTGATCAGCGTTGGCGCGCAGTCGCCGAAACGCTCGAACCACGGGCGCAGGCTCTGCACTTCCAGCGCCTCACCGCCAAACACGACGTAGCGCAATGAGTTATTGCGTAGCGACTCGCTGGCGATCTGCATCAATGGCTTGAACGCCGACGGCGTCTGGTTCAGCACGGTGACGTTTTCATCGCACAGCAGCGTGTAGAAATCTTCCGGGGAACGGGTGATGTCATGCGGCACCACCACCAGTTTGCCGCCATACAACAGCGCGCCGAAAATCTCCCAGACCGAAAAGTCGAAGGCGTAGGAATGGAACAGCGTCCAGCTGTCCTGCGGGCCGAAATCGAACCAGTGCTCAGTAGCGCTGAACAGCCGCATGACGTTGCCGTGCGGCAGCAATGCGCCCTTCGGTTTACCGGTGGAACCGGAGGTGTAAATGACGTACGCCAGACTGTCCGGCGTGGTCAGGCACAGCGGGTTGGTTTCAATGCCGTGTTCTGGCGCCTGATGCAGATCGAGGCACGCCAGCCCCGGCGGCACCGGCAGTTGCGCGAGCAGATGGCCTTGGGTCAGCAGCAGGTCGATGCCGCTGTCCTCGATCATGTAGCTCAAACGATCATCCGGATAACCCGGATCCAGCGGCACATAAGCGCCACCGGCCTTGAGCACGGCAAGAATGGCGACAATCATGTCCAACGAACGCTCGACCGCAACACCAACGCGCACGTCCGGGCCAACGCCACGCGCGATCAGCGCATGCGCCCACTGGTTGGCGCGGCGATTGAGTTCGGCGTACGTCAGGCGCTGCCCGGCGAACGTCACGGCGACCGCGTCGGGATAACGTTCGGCCCGCGCTTCGATGGCTTGGTGAATGCACTGTTCGAGCGGTTGCTCGACCCGCTCAGGATTCCATTGCGCCAAGAGTTGTTGCTGCTGCCCCGCATCAAGCATCGGCAACTGGCCGATGCGCTGCGTCGGCTCGGCGACGATGGCCCGCAACAACGCGTTCCAGTGTTGTGCCAGTCGTTCGATGGTCACCGCGTCGAACAGATCCGTGGCGTACTTGAGCACAGCTTCGATGCCGTGCGCCTGTTCGGTGGTATTGAGGGTCAGGTCGAACTGTGCGGTCTGGCTCTGCCACTCCAGCGGTTCGATACTCAGGCCATTCAAACGGGTTTCGACGCTCGCGCGGCGTTCGGCCTGATGGTTGAACATCACCTGGAACAGCGGGCTGTGACTGAGGCTGCGGCCAGGCTCCAGCGCTTCGACCAGTTGTTCGAACGGCAAGTCCTGATGGGCCTGCGCTTGCTGCGCGGTCTGTTTGACCTGACGCAACAGATCGACAAATGGCATCTGTCCGTCGACATCAGCCTTGAGCACCTGAGTGTTGACGAAGAAGCCGATCAGCCGCTCGATCTCTACCCGGCCGCGGTTGGCATTCGGCACGCCGACGCGAATGTCGGCCTGACCGCTGTAGCGGTGCAACAAGGCCTGGAACGAGGCCAGCAAGACCACGAACAGGGTGACGTTTTCTTGCCGGGCGAAGGCCTTGAGCGCGTTGCTCAGCACCGGGTCGAGAATCAGGTTGTGGCTGGCGCCGGCGAAGCTTTGCTCGATGGAACGCGGACGATCCATCGGCAGTTCCAGCACCGGTTGCTCGCCGCCCAGTTTCTCTTGCCAATAAGCCAGTTGCCGCTCCTGCTCACCGGCCTCCATCCACTGCCGTTGCCACAAGGCGTAGTCGGCGTATTGAATCGGCAAGGCCGGCAGACCGGCGTCGTGACCGAGGTTGAAACCGGCGTAAAGCTGCACCAGTTCCTCGATCATCACTTGCAGCGACCAGCCATCGGAGACGATGTGGTGCAGAGTCAGCACCAACACATGGTCATTCGGGGAGACTTGCAGCAGCGCTGCGCGCAAGAGCGGGCCGTGCTGCAGGTCGAAAGTTTTCTGGCTCTGGGTCTGCACGAATGCCTGGATCGAGGCATCCGCGTCGTTCGCCAGCTCAGCGCTCAGTTGATGAGTCTCCAGTGCAAAGGGTCCTGCGGGCAGGACCACTTGCAAGGGTTGCGCGGTTTCCTGGGAGAACACCGTGCGCAAGGTTTCGTGTCGTTCGATCAGCGCCTGAACGCTGCGCTCCAGCGCGCTGACATCCAGCGGGCCCTGCAAACGCAGGGCCGTCGGAATGTTGTAGGCCGCGCTGTGCGGCGCCCACTGCCAGAGAAACCACTGGCGCTGCTGAGCGTAGGACAGCAGCAACGGCTCTTCAGCCGTGCGCTTGAAAACCGGGGCAATGTCAAAGAGGTTGACGCCTTTCTGCTTGAGCAGAACCGCCAGAGCCTTTCTTTGCTTAGCCGAAAGTTGTCCTACCGACTCGATTAACTCTTGCACGCGTTTTTCCCTCTCAAGAAATCAGTTTTTCCAGATCATCGAGGGATAGACGTTTGAGGGCCTCCAGGGATTTAGCCAATTCATCCTGAACGGGCGACATTTCGACGCGCAAGGCCTCGATTCGCGCGCAGAACGCCTTGAGGGTATCGGTTTCGAACAACTCCTTGAGCGGCACCTTGTCGCCCAGACGCTCCTTGATCCGCGTTACCACCAGCGTCGCCAGCAACGAGTGCCCGCCGAGCTGGAAGAAGTTGTCCGCGAGACCCACTTGCTCAATCTCCAGCACCTCCTGCCAGATCGTCGCCACCTCCCACTGCAAATCGCTTTGCGGCGCCTGATAGTGTTGCTGCGTCGGGCCGTCGCCCAAGGCCATCAGCGCCTTGCGATCGAGCTTGCCGTTGGGGGTCAGCGGGATGGCGTCGATCAGGTGCAAGTGGCCCGGCACCATGTGCGCCGGCAAGCGACTGGCCAGCGCATTGCGCAAACGTTCCGCCAACGACGCCGGATCGGTCACCGCCTGCGCTGCCACCGCGTAAGCGTGCAGGTGTTTGCCGGCGGCACCGTCCTGAGCGAGCACCACGGCTTCACGGATCTCGTCCTGCTCCAGCAGTCGCGCTTCGATTTCGCTGAGTTCGATACGGAACCCGCGAATCTTCACCTGATGGTCAGCCCGGCCGATGTACTCGATGTTGCCGTCACTGCCCTGGCGCACCAGGTCGCCGGTACGGTACAGGCGTTCGCCGTTGCTGGCGTACGGGTTCGGCACAAAGCGTTCGGCGGTCAGTGCCGCGCGCATCAGATAACCCCGGGTGACACCGGCACCGCCCAGATACAGCTCGGCGGGTACGCCGCTCGGCAGCACTTGCAACTGGCTGTCGAGCAGATAGGCCACGGTGTTCGGCAACGGCCGGCCGATGTTCGCCTGCCCCTGCGGCGTGCGCAGAGTGAAGGTCGAATAGGTGGTGTCTTCCGACGGCCCGTAGAGGTCGTAGACCTGCTGCACCGACGTGCTCGCGTACAACGTGTCGACCAGGCTCTGTTTGAGCGGTTCGCCGGCCAGATTGATGGTCGCCACCGAATGCGGAATCTGCCCGGCACGTTGCAGAGCAGCAATCGCCGACGGCACCGTGTTGATCAGCGTGACCTGTTCGCGGGCCGGCAAATCGGCCAGTGCCAGTGCATTGTCCGCCAGCACCAGGCACCCACCGCAAGCCAGGGTGACGAAGATCTCCCAGACCGACAGGTCGAAGCAGATCGACGTCGAGGCCAGCACGCCGTGCAGCTGTTCTGCGCGATAGACCCCGGCCGACCACTGAATCAGCGCCGACAGGTTGCCATGGGTGATCGCCACGCCTTTCGGTTTGCCGGTCGAGCCGGAAGTGTAGATGACGTACGCCAGATTTTGCGCAGTGACATTCACCACCGGTGCCGTTGTCGGGAACGCGCGCAACGCGCCCTCTTCCACCAACAGCACCTGTGCGTTCAGCGTCTCGGGCAGCAGCGCCAGAGCGGCCGGCTCGGTGATCAGCACGGCGGCGCGGCTGTCGTCGAGCATGTGCAACAAGCGTTCCTGCGGATAGTCCGGGTCCAGCGGCACATACGCGCCACCGGCCTTGAGAATTGCCAACAGCGCCACGAGCATGTCCGGCGTGCGCCGCATGCACACCCCGACCCGCACCTCTGGCCCGACGCCCAGCGTTTGCAGTTTGTGCGCCAGGCGATTGGCCCGAGCATCGAGGCTTTGATAATCGATCCGTTGCTCGGCGAACAACACCGCGTCTGCTTGCGGCTGACGCTGCACCTGCGCGGCGATGTGCTCCAGCACCGTGCGCGCGTCCGTGGCCGTGACGTCGGCCTTGCCCCACGCGATCGCCTGTTGACGCTGCGGTTCGGCGAGCAATTGCAACCCACCCAGCGGCTGTGAGGCGTCGGCGAGGAACTGCGTCAGCAGGCTTTGCAGTTGCGCGCTCAAACCGCTGATTGCCGTTGCATCGAAACTGGCCCGGTCGTAACTGATCCCCAGGCTCAGCTCGCGCCCGGTGACCGCCACCAGCGTCAGCGGGTAGTTGGTCTGTTCCTGACGACGAATCGCCGAGAACGTCAGACCCGTGGCCGGGCCCTGGTGCAGCGCTTCGGCCATCGGGTAGTTTTCGAATACCAGAATGCTGTCGAACAACGCGCCGTTGCCCGCACCCGCCCAACGCTGAATGTTGTAGAGCGGCGTGTGTTCGTGCTCGCGCAGGGCCAGATTGACGTCTTGCACCTGTTGCAGCCACTGACTGACGACGATCTCGGCGGACGGCGCCGCGACCACCGGCAAGGTGTTGATGAACAGGCCGATCTGCTGCTCGACGCCCGGCAAGTCGGTCGGACGCCCGGCAACCGTGGCGCCGAAGGCCACGTGGTCCTGACCGGTGTACCGCTGCAACAGCACCAGCCACGCCGCTTGCACCAAGGTGTTGAGGGTGACTTTCTGCTCGCGGGCAAAACGGTTCAGATCCGTCGTCAACGTCTCGCTGAATACGTGCTCGTGATCGGCGTAACCGCTGGCCTCTGACTTCGCGCCCGACAAGGCACTGACCAGACGCGTCGGTTCTTCGAGATCAGCGAGCGCGCCAGTCCAGAAGTCACGACTGGCCTGCTGATCACGCTGGCCCAGCCATTCGATGTAATCACGATAACGCCCCTGCCCGACCGCCGGGGTCATGCCGGCATAACGTTGCAGCACTTCGCCGAACAACTGCGACGTGCTCCAGCCGTCCATGAGGATGTGGTGGCAGGTGTAGATCAGGTGATGCGTCGCCTCATCCGTGTGCACCAGGCTCACCCGCAACAGCGGCGCGCCGGTCAGGTCGAATCCGCTGGCGAGGTCGTCGCCGGCGAGTTGATCCAGCGCTGTGCCGAGGTCAGCACGACCACGCCAGTCCTGCACGCGCCATGGCATCTGCGCACTCTGACGCACCACTTGCACCGCAGCGGCGGCATCCTGTGGCCAGACGAATGCCGTGCGCAGGATCTCGTGGGCATCAACGGTTTGCTGCCAGGCCTGACGGAAACGCTCGGCGTCGAGATGTTGCACATCGACGCGCAGTTGGTTGGTGTACGCCGGACTGTCCGGATCGTTGACGCTGTGGAACAGAATGCCTTGCTGCATCGGTGACAGCGGATAGAGATCGACGATGTCGCGGGCCGGGATCGGCAGCGCCGAGAGTTGTGCCTGGGTCAGTGTCGCCAGACTGAAGTCCGACGGCGTCACAGCCGCCTCGCCACTGTCGCAGCAATGCTCGATCAAACGCTCAAGCTCGCGACGATAGGCCTCGGCCAGCGCCTCGACGGTTTCTGCGCGATACATGCCGGTGCCGAAGGTCCAGGTCAATTCCAGCTCACCGCCGTAGACCTGACCGTCAACGCTCAACCAGTTACCCAACGGCGCCGCCGCGTCCTGGTTGGCGCCGGTGCTTTCACCACTCGGCACGAACAGCGCGCCGGCGTCAGCGTTGAACGCGCCGTCGAACTGGCCGAGATAGTTGAAGGTCACGCGCGGCTGCGGCAATGCCTGCAACTCGGCGGATCGGCTCAGGTAACGCAGCACACCAAATCCGATGCCTTTGCCCGGCACCGCACGCAGTTGCTCCTTGATTGCGCAGAGGGACGCACCCGGCAGCGCCTCAGGCGTCAGACGCACCGGGAACAGGCTGCTGAACCAGCCCACGGTGCGGCTCAGATCGATGTCGTCGAACAGGTCCTCACGGCCGTGACCTTCGAGCTGGATCAATACCGAAGGCTGTTCGCTCCAGTCACACAACACCCGCGCCAGAGCCGTCAGCAGCAGGTCGTTGATCTGCGTGCGATACGCCGCCGGCGCCACTTTGAGCAGCTTGTGGGTCAGCGCCTGATTCAAACGCGAACTGGCGCGGGCCGCCTGTTCGCGGGTCTGGGTGTCCTGCGGGAAGTCGCGTGGCAATTGCGCGTCGCCCGCCTCCAGGGTTTGCCGCCAGTAGGTGCTTTCAGCGACCAGCGCTGCGCTTTGCCCGTAACGGTGCAGTTGCTCGGCCCAGCTGTGCAGCGAGCTGCTTTTGTCCGGCAAGACCAGCGACGTACCCGCCGCCAGCGCGGTGTAAGCGTGCTGCAGATCTTCCAGCAGAATGCGCCACGACACCCCGTCGACCACCAGGTGATGAATGACCAGCAACAGACGTTGCTCAGCGTTCGGCAGGCTCACCAGCAGCGCCCGCACCAGGCGCCCTTGTTGCAGATCGAGACTGCGCTGGGCTGCATCGGCGAGCGCCGGCAAAGCGTCCAGACTGTCCAGCTCACGCACCCACAACAGCTCTGGATCACGCTGGGTCTGCGGCATTGCCTGCCACACGTCGCCAGACGCCTGGAAATTCAGGGCCAGCGCTTCGTGCTGTTCGATCAGCGCCGCCAGCGCTGCCCGCAGATGCGCCGCGTCGAGCGGCGTGGTCGGCTGCAACATCACCGACTGGTTCCAGTGCTGACGCTGGGCAATCGCGGTTTCGAAGAACCGTGCCTGAATCGGCAACAATGGCAACGGTCCGCGAGCCGCCGGTACCGCAGCGGCGACGGGTTTGGCTTCGATCAGCTTGGCCACCGCAGCCAGTTGGCCGACGGTCTGTTTTTCGAACAGTTGCTTGGGGCTCAGCTTGATGCCCTGGCGTTTGGCCCGAGCGATGATTTGCAGGCTGAGGATCGAGTCGCCGCCCAGTTCAAAGAAGTTATCGGTGCTGCCCACACGCTCAAGCTTGAGCACCTCGGCCCAGATCGCCGCGAGTTTTTCTTCCACTTCACCCACTGGCGCAACGAAGTGCTGAGTGACCACGCCCGGCACCGGCAAGGCACGCTTGTCGAGCTTGCCGTTGGCCGTCAGCGGTAATGTTTCCAGTAGCACAATCTGCGCCGGCACCATGTAGTCGGGCAGGCACGCCTGCAATTGCTCACGCAGCGCCTGCGCCTGCAATGTCCGACCTGCCACTGGCACACACCACGCCACCAGTTGCAGACGCGTCGGGTCGTCATCCAGCGCCAGCGCCAGCACCGCCGCTTCGCTGACACCCTCAAGGCCCAGCAGCACCCGCGCGACTTCCGCCGGTTCCACGCGATAACCGCGCACCTTGACCTGATCGTCGGCGCGACCGATGAACTCCACCGTTTGCTGACGATTGCGGCGTACGCGGTCACCGCTGCGATACACCCGCGCACCCGGCGCGCCGAATGGATCCGGAAGGAAGCGCTCGGCGGTCAGCCCTGGCTGGTTCAGATAGCCCAGCGCCACGCTGTCACCACCGATGTACAACTCGCCAGCCACCTGGTCGGCGACGTTGTTCAGCACATCGTCGAGCACGTAAACGTGAGCGCCGGCCAGCGCGCTACCGACCGGTACGCTACGCGTGAGCGTCAGATCACCGACTTCATGGGCCAACACGCCCACCGTGGTTTCACTCGGCCCATAGTGGTTGATGAAGCGACAGCCTGGTTTGAGCTGACGCACGCGCTCGACCAGGGCCAGCGAGCACGCCTCACCGCCGACGACCAGCGCGTGTTCTGGCAGCACGTCGGCCGGCCGCGCGGCCTGTAACAGCGCCGCCAGATGGCCCGGGACGATTTTCAGCATGCCCACTTGATGCGTGGCCATGTACTCGGCAAACCGGTCAGGATCGAAGCCCAGCTCTTCCGGCAAGACATGCAGCAGTCGCCCGGAACACAGCGCGCCGAACAGCACGGTAAAACCAAGGTCTGCGGCGATGGTCGAGACCAGCGCCATGCTGGCGTCCGCTGTCGGCGCCAGTCGCTCCAGCACACCGCGCACATAACTGCCCAGCGCGCCGTGGCTGACCAGTACGCCTTTCGGTTGCCCGGTGGAACCGGAGGTGTGAATCACATACGCCGGTGATTGCTCGCACAGCGTCACGGCTGGGCCAGTGTCCGGCATTGACTGCCACTGCTGCGGTGCAAACGCGATGCCCTGACAACCGTCGACCGCCAGCCCGGATACACGCGCATCGCCTTCGGCGCACAACAGAACCCGTGCTTTCGCAGCACCGAGCATCTGCTGCAAACGTGCGTCCGGGGCCTTGACGTCCAGCGGCATGTACACCGCGCCAGCCTTGAAGATCGCCAACACCGAAGTCAGCCAGTCCAGCGAACGCTCCATCAGCACCGCCACCGGCTGGCCGGCGCGCACGCCTTGGGCGCGCAAATGTTGAGCCAGACGATTGGCCGCCTGGTCCAGCACCTGATAACTCAAGGCCTGATTCAGGTCGCGCGCGGCCAGTACTTCAGGCTGGCGGGCGACCTCACGATCCCAGTGCTGCAACACCGACAACGCCGGTTCGGCGGGGGCCGGGAGTGGCGCTGGCGAGATTGGTGCAACGCTATGCAGTGGCGCTTGCGGCGCTTTCAACAACGCGCTGAACAGACCGAGCAAGGCCGGTACGAAAGCCTCGACCGTCGCCGCACGATAGAGATCACTGGCATAAGTCATCTGGCCGTGAATCAGCGTGCCGTCATCGGTGATGTCCAGCGCCAGATCGAAGTGCGTGCCGTCCTTGTCCAGCGCATACTCGGCAACGGTCAGCCCTGGCAGGGCCATCGAACGCTGCTTCTGCATGCCGACGTTCTGGTTGAACTTGGCCTGGAACAACGGGTTGTGGCCCAGGGTCCGTTCAGCCACCAGTTCGTCCACCAGTTGCTCGAACGGCAGCTCTTGATGCGCCTGCGCACCGAACGAGGCTTCACGCACCCGCGCCAGCATATCCTCGAAACTGCCGCGTTCATCCACCTCGCATCGCAGCACCTGAGTGTTGACGAAAAAGCCGATCAGCCCTCCGACTTCAGCACGGCCACGGTTGGCATTCGGCACGCCAACACGAATGTCGCGCTGTCCGGCCTGCCGCGACAGGAACAGCGAGAACCCGGCCAGCACCAGCATAAACAGACTGATGCCCTGGCTACGGGCAAAGGCGTTGAGTTGCAGGGACAGCGGCGCACCAAAATCAAAACTCAGGGTCTGGCCTTCGAAGCTTTGCGTCAGCGGTCGGGCAAAGTCCGGCGCCACTTCCAGCAGCGGATGCTCTTCACCCAGTTGCTGGCGCCAGTAATCGAGTTGCCGCTCGCCCTCGCCGGCCTCCAGCCAGCGGCGCTGCCAGATCGCGTAGTCGGCGTATTGCAGCGTCAGCGCTGGCAATTGCGGTTCGCGTTCGAGGCTGAACGCCTGATAGCACTGGACGAATTCCTTGACCATCACGTCCATTGACCAGCCGTCAGAGACGATGTGGTGCATGCTCACCACCAATACAAACTCTTCGTCGGCCAATGCAAACAGACTGGCGCGCAGCAGCGGCCCGTGGCGCAAATCGAATGGTCGTGCGGTGACGGTCTGCACCTGTTGCGCCAATGCTTGCTCGCGCTCTGACAGCGGCAGCCCGGTCAGGTCAATGCGTTGCACGGCCAGAGGTTGCTGATCAAGGATCACCTGATGCGGCTGATCACCGTCAGTCTGGAACACCGTGCGCAGGACTTCATGGCGCGCCACCAGATGATCGAAGGAGCGCTGCAGCGCCGCTTCGTCCAGACGCCCGTTCAGGCGCAGGCCGGCGGCCATGTTGTAGGCGGCGCTTTGCGGTTCGAGTTGCCAGAGAAACAGCAGGCGCTGCTGGGCGAACGACAACGGAATCGGCGCGACATCGTGACGACTGACCGGCAGCGGCAACAGGCTGAAGTCCTTGCCGTCTTCGCGCAGCTTGGCCAGAAACAGCCGACGCTGTTCCAGCGGCAAGCCGACGAACCTCTTCGCGATACGTTCCGCCATGGTGCCGCTCATACTTCTTCTCCTTCCAAAGCATTCATGAACTGATCCATGTCGGACCAGTCGTCGTTCGTTGCACCGTCAGCCAGTTGCGCCAGCACGGCGGCCAGATCAGCCAGCAGCGGTTTCTCGAACAGGTTGCGCAGCGGCAGCACCACGCCCTGCTGACTTTTCACCCGGGCGATCACTTGCGCGGCCAACAGCGAGTGGCCGCCCAATTCAAAAAAGTGATCGTCCAGACCGACCTGCGAAACCTGCAGGACATCCGCCCAGATCTGCGCCAGACACCGCTCGGCGTCCGATTGCGGGGCGCGATAATCGCCCTGCAACTGCGCCGGATCCGGCGCTGGCAAGGCCTTGCGATCGAGCTTGCCGCTCGGTGTAAGCGGCAGGTTCGCCAGCAATAGCAGGTGGCCCGGCACCATGTAGTCCGGCAGATTGGCTTGCAGCGCCGCGCGGATTTGCTGACGGAATGCCGCTTGCGTTGCCGCGCTTTGGAGCACGGCCGGATCGGTGACCACGTAGGCCACCAGTTGCAAGCCACCGCTCAGGGGTACCGCCAGCACCACCGCCTCGCGGATGCCGGGGCATTGCTGCAGGCGCGATTCGATTTCGCCCAGCTCGATGCGGAAACCGCGAATCTTCACTTGATGATCGACCCGACCGATGTACTCCACGGCTCCGTCAGGTCGCAGTCGCGCGCGGTCGCCGGTGCGATACAGGCGCTGGCCGTCGGCGAACGGGTCAGCGATAAAGCGCTCGGCGCTGAGGATCGGCTGACGGTGATATCCACGCGCCAGGCCCGGCCCGCCGATGTACAACTCGCCCACCGCGCCTTGCGGCAGCAGATTCAAATCATCGTCCAGCACGTACAGGCGGCGTGCGTCGAGACCGTGGCCGATCGGAATGCCGCGCCACGACACGGCGTCCGCCGTCAGCGCCGTGCAGTCGTGAATGGTCGACACCACCGTGGCTTCGGTCGGCCCATAGGTATTTAGCAGTCGCACATGGCCCAGACCAGCCTGTTGCCACAGGCGCAAACCGTCCACCGCCATCGCTTCGCCGCCGACGTGAATCTGCCGCAGCGCACCGAAACCGCTCGGTGGGTTGGCGGCATATTCCTGCACCAGCCAATACCAATAAGCGGCCGGCAAGTCGGCGAGGGTGATGCCGTGATCGACAATCACTTGATGCAACGCCGCGCTGTCCCACAACCGCGCATCGCGCAGGACGACTGCGGCGCCATGGCACAGCGGCGGGAAAAACTGCTCGACGAAGCCGTCGAAGCTGCTGGTGGCGAATTGCAAAACGCGGTCGCCTTCGCGCAGGTCGCTGTAATCGATGGCGCGGGCGATGAACTCGCTCAACGCGCCGTGACTGACCGCAACGCCTTTCGGGCGGCCGGTCGAGCCTGAGGTGTAGATCACGTAGGCGAGGTTTTGCGCTTCGACCGTTACCGACAGATTGTCGGCGCGATCACTCTCGGCCAGTTGCTCCAGGCACAGGCAATCAACGCCACCCAGTTCTGGCAGGCTGGCGAGGCTTTCGCGATCAGTCAGTAGCAGTTTCAGGCCACTGTCATCGAGCACGTGGCGCAAACGTTCGGCCGGTGTTTGCGGATCCAGCGGCACGTATGCGCCACCGGCCTTGAGCACCGCCAGCAATGCCACTGCCAGCTCCAGCGAACGCCCCAGCGCCACACCGACCAGCACATCAGGGCCGACACCGCGAGCGCGCAACTGATGGGCCAGGCGATTGCTGCGGGTGTTCAACTCGGCGTAGGTGAGTGACGGCGACGGCTCGGTCGCCAGAATCACCGCCGCTGCCTGCGGCGTGCGCGCCACCTGCGCTTCGAACAGGGTCTGCACACTGGCGAAAACCGGTTCTGCCTCGGTGACTTGAATCAGGTGTGCGCGTTCGGTCTCCGCCAGCAGCTCGACTTCACCGACGACCTGCTGCGGATCACGGCACACGGACGCGAGGATGTTGCGCCAATGCCCGGCCATCGCGGCGATGGTCGCGGCATCAAAAATATCGGTGGCATAAGTGAAGGCCGCGAACAATTGCTCGCCCTCCTCGCGGGTGTCGAGCATCAGGTCGCTGGTGGCCGCATGTTGGCGACCACTGCCGGCCAATTGCTCCTCAGTCAAATAGCCCACCTGCAAACCGGACTCAAGTTGCACCTGCTGCAAATCGGTCACCAGCGGCTGGTGGTTGAACATCACCTGGAACAGTGGATTGTGGCTTTGGCTGCGCGCCGGCTGCAAAGCTTCAATCAAGGCGTCGAACGGCAGATCCTGATGAACCTGCGCGCCGAGTGCGGCCTCGCGCAAACGCTGCAACAGATCGGCAAAGCGCGTTTGCGCGGTGACTTCGCTGCGCAGGATCTGCGTGTTGACAAAGAAGCCGATCAGCCCTTCGGTTTCGCTGCGGGTGCGGTTGGCGATCAACCCGCCAACGCGAATGTCAGTCTGGCCGCTGTAGCGGTGCAACAACGTTTTGAACGCGGCCAGCAACACCACAAACAGTGTCACGCCCTGACGTTGCGCAAGATTTTTAAGGTCCTGGCGCAGCGCTGCGTCGATCACCGTTTCCAGACGCGCGCCCTGATGACTGGATTGCGCCGGATAGGCACGATCGGTCGGCAGCTCCAGCACCGGATGCTCGTCGCCCAATTGCGTCCGCCAGTAATCCAGCTGCCGCTCGCGCTCACCGGCCTCCAGCCAACTGCGTTGCCACAGCGCGTAATCGCGGTAGTGCACGGTCAGTGCCGGCAACGACGGCTCGCGCCCCGCCACCAGTGCGTCGTAGGTGCGCATGAACTCATCGATGAGAATGTTCATCGACCAGCCATCGGCGATGATGTGGTGCAGCGTGAGCAGCAATACGTGCTCCTGCTCGGCCAGGCGCAACAGGCGCAGGCTGAACAGCGGGCCGTTCTCGAGATCGAAGGCCTGACCGGCCTCAGCCATCATGTGCTGTTGCGCCAGCGGCCAGCGCTGGGCTTCGGGCACTGCACTGAGATCGGTGATCGCCAGTTTCAACGGCCGCGGTTCAGCGACACGCTGAAACGCGCGCTCACCTTCCTGACCAAAGGTCGTGCGCAAGCACTCGTGCCGCGCGGCCAACTGACTGAACGCCTGCTCCAGCGCCTGCGCTTGCAAGTCTCCCGAAAGACGTACCGCCATCGGCAAGTTGTAAGCAGCGCTGTGCGGGTCCAGTTGCCAGAGAAACCACATCCGCTGCTGGGCATACGAAAGCCCGTCTCGCTCGGCGACACCAACACAGGCAGTCATGGGAAGCTGCGCAAAATCGATGCCCTCACGGGCCATGCCAGCGAGGAACAAACGGCGTTTGTCCTGTGGCAGTTCGATAAAGCGACGGGCTAGTTTCTGGGCGTCTGCGGCATTCATGCATGGGGTCCTTGCTGATCGGCGGCGTGACCAGGAGACCCGGTCGTATCAACAAGAACGAATGACAAACGCAATGATTTAGCGCACTGGCGCAACAGCGGTTCGAGAGTCACGCCAGCAGGCGCACAAATGCCGAAGCCGGCACAAGACCGGCTTCGGCAGTTTTACCATTGCGCGAGGGGATTGCTCAGAGCGGACCCTGTGAATGCCCTTCAGCCATGGCGACAATCACTTTACGCGGACCTTCGAACGGCGAACGCGCATGCGCCGAGAGCATGTTGTCGAGCATCAGCACATCGCCCTCCTGCCAGGGGAAGCTGATCGCGCACTCATCGAGCACCGCGCGAATTTGCGCCAGCACCTCGTCTTCAATCGCCGAGCCATCGCCGTAATAGACGTTACGCGGCAAATCTTCTTCGTCGACGATATCGAGCAGGCTTTCACGCACTTCCGCTTGCAGGTTGGAAATGTGGAACAGGTGCGCCTGATTGAACCAGACGTTGTCACCGGTCACCGGATGGACCGCCACCGCCTGACAGGTCTGACGGGTGCGCAACTCACCGTCGTCCTTCCATTCGCAGACAATGCCGTGGGCCTTGCAGTAGGCCTCGACGACTTCGCGATCTTCAGTGTTGAAGACGTCTTCCCAAGCCACATCCAGACCATTGCCGAAGTTGCGCACATACATCAGCCCTTTGCTGACAAAGCGCTCGCGAATCGCCGCCGGAATCCGCCGATAGACTTCGCGACTGTCGGCAATCGGCGTCTCGCCACCGGACTTCGCGGCGATCATGCTGTAGAACCAGATTTTCATCGGCCAGTCGCGGGAGTAGGCCTGCTCGTTGTGCAGCGGAATGCTCTGGTGCGCCGGGTATTCAGTGGAGGTGTACACGCCTTGCGTCACGTTGGTGCGCGGCGTCGAGCCGAATTCATAGTTCAACAGCGGGTGGCCAAAACTGGCCGCGAACTGACGGAACTGTTCGGCACCGTTCAGACGGAAGCCACGGAACAGCACCCCGCCGTCGCGCAGTAAGTGTTCGTCCACCAGCGCTTTCAATTCATCGAACACCGCCAGCAAGTCGGTGTCCGCATCGGACGCTTCTACCAACAACGGCAAGCGTCCCCGTTGCGGCAGCAGTGGCCGAACGGAAAATCCCACAGCAACAGCCATGACTGGCCTCCTGTAATCACTCGATAGGTGAACCGCGCTAAAAGGCCGGCGCTGCGGCCTGCGCGTGACGGCGGTGATGGACTTCAAGATGGGTCTTGATCGTGCGGATGACCCGGGCTTCATGCTCATGAATGAAGAAATGCCCACCGGTCATCATGTCCACGGAAAAACTGCCCAGGGTTTCCTTGCTCCAGCCGATCAGTTGCTCGGTGGTCGCGCGGTCTTCCTTGCCGCCCAGCACATGCACCGGGCAATTGAGCAAAGGCCGTTGCGCCGGCGTGAAACGCCCGCACATCATGAAGTCGGCGCGCAGCACCGGCAGGGTCAGGCTCATCAGCTCCTTGTTGGCCAGCACTTCTTCGCTGGTGCCCTGAAAAGTGCGCAATTGATCGATCAATTCCTCATCGCTGCGCGCTTCGGCAAAGCCGCGATCATAGTCACTGCGCATCGTCGGCGCGGCCGTGCCTGAGGCGAACAATGCCACCGGCTCCGGCGCACCGAGTTCACGAAAGGCATGTGCCAGCTCGCACGCCAGCAGCGCACCGAGGCTGTGCCCGAACAGCGCATATGGCGCCTGCAAGCCGGGCTTGTGCTCGCGGGCCAACTGCCGGGCCAGCGCACGCATGTCGATTTGCAGGGGTTCGTCGAAACGGGCACCGCGCCCGGGCAGCTCCACCGGTTGCAGGTGCAGCCACGACGGCAGTTGGCGCCGCCAGCGGCTATAGACCATGGCGCTGGCGCCCGAATAGGGCAGGCACAGCAGTGTCAGCTTTGTCACCGCGTTTACCTCAATAGGGTTATCTGTAAAAGAGAACGGATGAGGTGACGCGGGAATTAGTCCGGTTGGCCGATCACTTCAGGTGACGGAAACTCTGCACGGCCGATGCGAGGACCACCGCCCCGGCAGCAATCGCCAGCCAAAAGCCGCTGCGTGCGCCGAAGGCGTCGACCAGCGCGCCCGAACCCGCGGCGCCAATGGCAACGCCGATACTCAAACCGGTCACCAGCCAGGTCAGCCCTTCGGTGAGTTTGGCCGGCGGCACAATGCGTTCGACCAGTGCCATCGCGACAATCAAGGTCGGCGCGAAGAACAGACCGGCAATGAACACTGCCAGCGCGAGACCGATAATATTGCTCGCCAGCAGCAGTGGCAGCGTCGTCACTGCCGTCGCTACCCCGCCATACAGAAACAATTGTGGCAACGGCAGTTTCGAGCGCATCGCCCCGAACGCGATCCCGGCCAGACACGAACCGATGGCATATACCGACAGCACAATGCTCGCCGCCGCCGGTTGCCCCTGTTGCTGGGCGAACGCGACGCTAACGACATCGACGACACCGACGATCACGCCCATGGCGATCATCAAGGCCAGCAACCACTGAATGTCCGTCGAACCAATGATCGAGCCGTGGTGCTCGGAGGCGTGCGGATGCACCGACGGCTCGGTGCTGCGCTGAGCGACAAATGCCGTCACGCCGATCGCCAGCGCCAGCAACGCCGCCAGCGGTCCGGCCTCGGGGAACACGGCGACGCACAAACCCACCGACAGCGGCGGACCGACGATAAAGCAGACTTCGTCGAGCACTGACTCCAGCGCATAGGCCGTCTGCAATTGCGGCTGACCGCGATAGATTTCCGTCCAGCGCGCCCGCACCATTGCCGACATGCTCGGCATGCACCCGGCCAGCGCGGCGAAGATAAACAGTGTCCAGTTCGGCGCCTGCAACCGCGTGCACAGCAGCAACATCAATAGCGCCCCTCCGCCGATCAGCGCCGACACCGGGAGAATTTTTCCCTGCCCGAAGCGGTCCACGAGCCGTGAAACCTGCGGCGCGCAAAACGCCGTGGCCAAGGCAAACGTCGCCGCCACCGCCCCAGCCAACGCGTAACCGCCCTTCAATTGCGAGAGCATGGTGATCACGCCGATCCCGGTCATCGAAATCGGCATACGCGCGATCATTCCGGCCAGCACAAAATTGCGTGCACCGGGGGCGTTGAACAATTCACGGTAGGGGTTTGCCATGGGTGCTGCCTCATCAGGGGCCGCCAAGTTGCCATAGGGTCGGGTGGCGTGGAAGCGGGGAATTGTTGGTGGAATGTGAAGGCCTTGCAGATCAAAAGATCGCAGCGTGCCGCAGCTCCTGCTGGAGATCACATTCCATGTAGGAGCTGCGGCACGCTGCGATCTTTTGATCTTCGAGCTGAACTCTCACCGCTCGCCACCAGTCAGCTAAATAAGCCCTCACTCAAGGCGCGACCCTGCATGCACATCTCCCTCGCCCGACAAGTAGCCCTGATCACCGGCGCCAGTTCCGGCATCGGCCACGCGTGTGCCAAAGCCCTCGCCGCAGCCGGCGCGGCGGTGGTCATCAACTACAACCGCCAGGCAGAACCGGCCGAAGCACTGGCCCGGCAGATCATTGCCGACGGCGGCCAGGCGATAGCCATCGGCGCCGACGTCTCGAAGGAAGACGACGTTGAACGACTGTTCGCCGAAACCCTTGACGCCTTCGGCTCACTGGACATTCTGATCGCCAATTCCGGGATGCAAAAAGACGCTGCCGCCGTGGACATGAGCCTCGACGACTGGAACGCGGTGATCGGGGTCAACCTCACCGGGCAATTCCTCTGCGCCCGTGCTGCCCTGCGCATTTTCAATCGCCAAGGCGTTCGTGAAGGCGTGTCGCGCGCGGCCGGCAAGATCATCCACATGAGCTCGGTGCACCAGCGCATTCCCTGGGCCGGGCACGTCAATTACGCCGCGTCCAAGGGCGGCGTCGATCAGTTGATGCAGACCCTCGCCCAGGAAGTCAGTCATCAACGCATTCGCATCAACAGCATCGCGCCCGGAGCGATTCGTACGGCGATCAATCAAGACGCCACCGAAGGCGCTGCCGGCGAAAAGCTGCTGGAGCTGATTCCTTACGGCCGTATCGGCAATGTCGAAGACGTCGCCAACGCGGTGGTCTTTCTCGCCTCGGACGCCTCCGATTACATCGTCGGCACCACCCTGTTCATCGACGGCGGCATGAGCCTCTATCCGGAGTTTCGCGGCAATGGCTGAGCATCACCTGGAACGACAAAGCCCGATCGACGCCCACGGCATCATCGGCGACATGCGCAGTGCGGCACTGATCAACGACCGTGGCAGTGTGGATTTTTTCTGCTGGCCGGAATTCGACAGCCCATCGATTTTCTGTTCGTTGCTGGACACCCCCGACGCGGGAATTTTCCAGTTGGCGCCGGACTTGCCCGATGCACGCCGCGAACAGATTTATCTGCCCGACACCAATGTGCTGCAAACCCGCTGGCTGAGTGAGCGCGCAGTGGTTGAGGTCACCGACTTGCTGCCGGTCGCTGACAACGAAGACGATTTGCCGTTGCTGATGCGCCGGGTGCGCGTGGTCAGCGGTGAAACGACCTTCCACGTGCGTTGCGCGGTGCGCCATGACTATGCGCGCGCCAACACCCGTGCGCGGATGGACCAGCAAGCGGTGATCTTCAGTGCCGATGGCCAGCCATCGATGCGACTGACTTCCGATCAACCGTTGCACATCGAGACCGACGCAGCGGTGGCCTCCTTTACCTTGAAACAGGATCAGACGGCCGCGTTTATGCTTGGCGGCGCAGACGATCCGCGCTTCGAGGAAGGCGCCGCGCAGTTGTGCATGGAGCGCACCCTGAAGTTCTGGCGCGACTGGCTCGGCCAGTCGATCTATCGCGGGCGCTGGCGCGAAATGGTCAACCGTTCGGCCCTCGCGCTCAAGCTGCTGACCTCGCGCAAACACGGCGCGATTCTCGCCGCCGCCACCTTCGGTCTCCCGGAAACACCCGGCGGCGAACGTAACTGGGACTACCGTTACACGTGGATCCGCGACGCCTCGTTCACGGTGTACGCGTTCATGCGCCTGGGCTTTGTCGGCGAAGCCAATGCCTACATGGGCTGGCTGCGCGGGCGAGTCAGCGATTGCCACGGGCAACCGATGAAACTGAATATTTTGTACGCCATCGACGGGCAACAGGAATTGCCGGAAACCGAACTTGATCACCTGTCGGGGCACGGCGGCGCGAAACCGGTACGCATCGGCAATGGCGCCTACGATCAGATCCAGCTCGACATCTTCGGCGAGCTGATGGACGCGGTGTATCTGGTCAACAAATATGGCGACGCGATTTCCCACGAGGGCTGGCAACACGTGCGAGAAGTGGTCGATCAAGTCTGTGAGACCTGGCAGACCACGGACGTAGGCATTTGGGAAATGCGCGGTGAGCAACATCATTTTCTACACTCTCGATTGATGTGCTGGGTAGCGCTGGACCGGGCCATTCGTCTGGCCTCGAAACGCTCGCTGCCGGCGCCATTCGCGCAGTGGGACCAGACCCGGCAGGCGATCTACGCCGACATCTGGGACAACTTCTGGAATGAAGAGCGCGGGCATTTCGTTCAGTACAAGGGCGGCACGGCGCTCGATGGTTCGATGCTGTTGATGCCGCTGGTGCGTTTCGTCAGCGCCAAGGATCCGCGCTGGCTCTCAACCCTTGAAGCCATCGAAAAACATCTGGTGCGCGATGGCATGGTTTACCGCTATCGCAATGACGACAGCAATATCGATGGTCTGGCCGGCACCGAAGGCGCGTTCGCCGCGTGCTCGTTCTGGTACGTCGAATGCCTGGCTCGCGCCGGTCAGGTGGAAAAAGCCCATCTGGAGTTTGAACAGCTGCTGCGTTATGCCAATCCGCTCGGACTCTACGCCGAAGAGTTCGACGCCCATGGCCGGCACTTGGGCAATACCCCACAGGCATTGACGCATCTGGCGTTGATCAGCGCGGCGAGTTTTCTGGATCGGCGTTTGAGCGGGGAAAAGAGTGAGTGGCAGCCGTAATAGTCACCAAGAGCTGTAGGAAATAGCCCGCACCAACGCCAAAATGTAGGACTGACACCTACATAAAAAGCAGGCTCACTCCCAACCCCTGTGGCGAGGGAGCTTGCTCCCGCTGGGTCGCGAAGCGGCCCCGAAACCTGCCTCCCAATCCCACGGAAGTACCGAATTGCCTGACTTTGCGACTGCTGCGCAGCCGAGCGGGAGCAAGCTCCCTTGACACAGTTTGAACACACCTGCGGACTACAGCGGCTCAACATCCCCCACTTCATTCCTCCCCCGCAACTTGCACTTACACCCGGAAATACCCTGTTGCCAGCTGTTACATCCACCCCTACCATCCACCGCAACGGGCACAGCGGAGCTGTCCAATAAAACCCGAATTCAAGGAACCAGAATGTCTCAGCACGTCCAGCGCACCATCGACACGCCGCTTCGCAGCGGCCTGACCCGCACCCAACTCTGGGAAGCCGCGGACAAAGGCCTGATCAAGTGCTGGGAAGTCGGCCGACAGCGCGCCGCACGCTTTCCCCACATAGCCCAACAATGCCTCGACGGCGAATTGCCGGTGCTCGGCTGGAAAGGCGGGGTGAGCCGCAGCCTGAAGAAAAACGAAAAATATGGCTCGCTGAAATATCTGGCGCAGTGGCAAGGCTTGCGCGGCGAGGATCTGAATATTGATTTGAGTGAAGAGCGTTCGCTGACGTGCTCGCGGACGAAGATGGTGGTGACGTTTACCCCAGACCGGACGAAGTACTTTAATCAGATGGCGGAAGCCGAGGCTTAGCCGTGCGGAAGTCCGGTCGGTAGCAATCCGGGTACAGCGCGCAGACGCCGTACTGGGCATCCAGATCGGCCATGTGCTGGTAAAACTGCTCAATTTCCCAAAACGTCTCATCCGCGACGATCATCAGGTAGAAGTAACTGAGCTGATGATCATTGGGCAGCACCAGCGCAAATTCCGGCAGCGCGTCCATCCTCGGCGCATTGGCCAGAGCCGTGAGCATAGGCGTCGGCGCCTGGGACAATTGCTCGAAGTACTTCTCTTTATAAGCCGCCAGACCAATGGCCTCGCCCTTGGCCCTGGCATCGATCAGTTGCGCGAGGTTTGCGCGTCGCTGCGCCCAGTACGCGGCTGGCAGGTCGACATTCATTTGTTTCTTATGGCTGGCCACGGCCTCATCAGCAGAGACTTGGCGCTTGGGTTCGCCCGGCTCGGCGGCGGCGCGTGCGTCGAGTTCCTTGAACGACAGCATGATTGTCGACTTGGCAAACATGCGCTCCATCAGTTCACGGCGTTGCGGGGTGTCCGGCAGTGACGGTGGCGGCGAAGCGCAACCGGCCAGCATCCCGACGAATACCAGCAGAGCAAGCAGCGATTTGAGTGACATGCATCGTCCTTGAAGTCGGTCGACAGAATAAGCTGCGCAGTCTATCTGAACCCGAAGAATCCCAGCCGCAAATGCTCAAGGCATCACCGGATCTGCTGCGGCGCTGACTGAAAACCGCTCTCGATAAGCCTGAGGCGTCACGCCAATCGCCCGTAAAAAGCTACGGCGCAGTGTCTCTTCACTTCCAAATCCGCAATTGGCCGCGATCCGTTTCACCGGCAGGCCAGTGTCACTGAGCAAGCGCCGCGCCGTTTCAACACGGATCAACTCGATCGCGCGCGCCGGGGTCTGGCCGGTATCGGCGCGGTAATGGCGGACGAAGCTGCGTTCGCTCATACCCGCCTGCTCGGCAAGGGTCGGGATGCCGAGGTCACAGGTCAGGTTCTCGGCGATCCACGCGTGCAGTTCATCAAAACGATTGCCCTGATTCTGCAACGACAAGGTCACGCTGAATTGCGATTGCCCGCCCGGGCGCTTTAGGAACACCACCAGATGGCGGGCGACGTCCAGAGCGATGTCGCTACCCAGATCCTCTTCGACCATCGCCAATGCCAAGTCGATGCCGGCGGTAACACCCGCCGAAGTCCACACCGGGCCGTCATTAATGAAAATCGGATTGGCCTCAACGTGCAGTTTCGGGTGTTGCTGCGCCAGTTGTTCGCAGCGGGTCCAGTGGGTGACCACGCGTCGGCCGTCGAGCCAGCCACTCGCGGCCAACAGAAACGCGCCGGTGCAGACCGAGGCCACGCGTCGACATTTAGCGGCGTGTTCGCGCACCCAATCAACCAAAAGCATATCTTCAGCCGCCGGATAAATGCCCCAGCCACCGGCGATGATAAGCGTGTCGCTGGTCGCGTCCGGTAAAGGCTCGGCCAACACCGCCAAACCCGCCGACGACATCACCGCCCCGCCGCCGCTGGCGATCACGCTCGGCGCATAGGGAATCGGCATCCCGCGCTGGCGGGCGAGGTCGTTGGCCGAAGCAAACACCTGCAATGGCCCGGTGACATCTAGGATCTGCATATTGGCAAACGCGAGTACGTGGATGGCTTTGGGCATTTGGCGTAATTCGTGGGGTTATTGGCGTATGCGCCAGAACCTACGCGCCTACAGTGAAGCCGTCCACCTCTTTTCATGGAGTAAGAACGATGACGTTGCAGATCGGTTTTCTGTTGTTTCCGCAGGTTCAGCAACTCGACCTGACCGGGCCTTATGACGTGCTCGCCTCGTTGCCGGACGTGCAGGTGCATCTGATCTGGAAAGATCTGATGCCGGTCACCGCCAGCACCGGTCTGCTGCTGAAACCGACCACCACGTTCGAGGATTGCCCGGATCTGGATGTGATCTGTGTGCCCGGTGGCGGCGGTGTCGGGCCATTGATGGAAGACGCGCAGACGCTGGATTTCATCAAACGCCAGGCCCTTCAGGCGAAGTATGTGACATCGGTGTGCACCGGTTCGCTGGTGCTTGGCGCGGCGGGTCTGCTGCAAGGCAAACGCGCGACCACGCATTGGGCGTATCACGATCTGCTGCCGACGCTGGGGGCGATTGCCGTGAAGGATCGGGTGGTGCGTGACGGCAATCTGTTTACCGGCGGCGGGATCACAGCAGGGATCGATTTTGCCTTGGTGCTGGCTGAAGAGCTGGTGGGTGCTGACGCGGCGCAACTGATCCAGTTGCAGTTGGAATATGCCCCGGCGCCGCCGTTCAATTCCGGCAGCCCGGAGACTGCGCCGGGTGCGATTGTCGCTGAGGCACGTCTGCGGGCGGCGCCATCGCTGAAGCTGCGCACGGAAATTACCGAGCGCGCGGCAGCGAAACTCAACTTGCACTGATCCCCAGCCATCCACAAAACCCTGTGAGAGCTGGCTTGCCAGCGATAGCGGTGGACCAGTCGATGAAGATGTCGGCTGAACAGGCCTCATCGCTGGCAAGCCAGCTCCCACAGGTATCTGTGTTGACCACAGTTTTTCCACTACCCCGGTTTACCGCCACACCTTCACTTGTCCCCACGCCCTCGCCCGTGTAGAAAGCCCTTCCACAAATTTGCACAGGGACTTTCGATGAAGGTTTTGCCATGGCTCTATCTGGCGCTTCTCTGCCTCGGTTACGGGTGGGCACTGAGTTTCGGCCATCTCGGCTGGCTGGCGCTGATTTCCATTGGGCTGCTGGTATTCGCAGGCTTTGCCGTGCGCCAACAACAGGTGCCGGTCGCACGTTTTCTCGGCCATGGTCTGTTCATCGTGCTGGCTTTGGCGCTGGCTCTGCACTGGTTACCGGGTTTCGCCAACGGTCGAGCCATCGATCCGCAGCGCTTCACCGACAACGCCGTGCCGTTCTCGATGTACCTGAATCTTGATAAACCGCTGGTTGGCTTCTGGCTATTGCTGGTCTGCCCGTGGATTGTCGCGCGGCGTTCGTTACGTCTGAGCGTGTACGCCACCGCCCTCGCCTTGACGCTCAGTGCGATTCTGGCCCTTGGCGGTGCGCTGTTGCTGGGCGTGATCGCCTGGGCACCGAAGTGGCCGGATCAGGCCTGGCTGTGGGTGTTGAACAACCTGCTGCTGGTGACACTGGTCGAAGAAGCGCTGTTTCGCGGCTATATACAGGGCGGCCTCAGTCAGCGTTTCAAAAATTTTCCCTACGGAGAAAATCTCGCCCTGCTGCTGGCCTCGCTGCTGTTTGGTCTGGTGCATGCCGGTGCAGGCTGGACCTGGGTGTTGCTGGCAGGGCTGGCAGGGGTCGGCTATGGTCTGGCCTACCGTTTTGGCGGACTCGGCGCGGCGATTGCCACGCATTTTGGCCTGAATCTGCTGCATTTCGGCCTGTTCACCTATCCGATGCTCGCTGGCTGAAGCAAGCGCCGTTTTGCGACGCCGTGCTGATTATTGAAAAAAAATTTCAATAAAAAGCTGTCACCGCCGACAACCTTTCAAAGCCTTGCGGATTGAAAAACCATGCGTAATAACCAGCCCATTACACAACGCGAACGGACTTTCCCGGCTCAGCAGCGGTTGATTTCCACAACCGACGCCAAGGGCGTGATCACCTACTGCAACGACGCTTTCGTCGAAATCAGCGGGTTTTCGCGTGATGAACTGATACGTGCGC
>NZ_JBITSX010000013.1:0-38497 GCF_044541255.1 Pseudomonas sp. NPDC085632
CGCAGCGATGGCGAACACCACCGTGGAGATCAGGCCCGGCACCACACCCAGCCCGAAGAGGGTCAGGGTAGGAATGAGGTAAACGAAGGTCGGTACGGTCTGCATCAGATCGAGTACCGGACGCATTAATGTGTAGAACATCGGTTTGTGCGCGGCGACGATGCCCAGCGGCACGCCGATGACCACGCAGACCAGGGTCGCGAACATGACCTGGGCGAGGGTTTCCATGGTTTCCTGCCAGTACCCCAGATTGAGGATCAGCAGAAAGGAAGCGATGACGAAAACGGTCAATCCCCATTTGCGCTGGATGAAGTGCGCGAGCAGGGCAATGAGGCCGATCAAGACAAAAGGGTTGAACCAGGTGAGCGCAAACGTCACGCCGTGGATCATCGTTTCCAGGGTCACGGCGATTGCGTCGAAGGTGTTGGCGCCGTGTTGCGTCAACCATTCAACGAAGCCCGCGATGTACTGGCCTAGAGGTATTTTCTGATCAATCAGCATGGTAGTGAACGTCCGCATGCAAGGAAATAAACAGCCCGGGTGGGCGAACCCACCCGGCATAAGCGATTACTGAAGCTTGGCTTTCACGGCCTCCAGGCCAGGTTTACCGTCAATGGTGGTCACGCCAGCGAGCCAGGTATCGAGCACTTGTGGATTCTTTTTCAGCCAGGCCTTGGCGGCCGCGTCAGGCTTCATCTTGTCGTCGAGGATGTTGCCCATCAGTTCGCTTTCCATGTCGACGTTGAACTCCAGGTTCTTCAGCAACTGACCAACGTTGCTGCATTCCTCGGCGTAACCCTTGCGGGTGTTGGTCGCCACGGTCGCAGCACCGAAATCGGGGCCGAAGAAATCATCGCCACCGGTCAGGTATTGAATCTTGAAGCGCTTGTTCATCGGGTGCGGCGCCCAACCGAGGAAGACCACGGCGGTGTCGCGCTTTTGCGCGCGATCCACTTGCGAGAGCATGCCCGCTTCCGATGATTCAACCACTTTGAAACCGGCGGTCTTCAGGCCGAAGGCGTCCTTGTCGATCATGCTCTGGATCAGACGGTTGCCGTCGTTGCCAGGCTCGATGCCATAGATCTTGCCGTCGAGTTCTTTCTTGAATTTGGCGATGTCGGCGAAGTCATGCAGACCTTTGTCATACAGGGCTTGCGGCACGGCGAGGGTGTACTTGGCGCCCTTGAGGTTGGTGCGCACGGTTTCCACGGTGCCCGCGTCGCGATAGGCCTTGATGTCGTTTTCCATGGTCGGCATCCAGTTGCCGAGGAACACGTCCATGTTCTTGCCGTCGGCCAGCGACTTGTAGGTCACAGGCACGGAGATCATGGTGGTCTTGGTCTTGTAGCCGAGGGCGTTGAGGACTACGGAGGTGGTGGCGGTGGTGGCGGTGATGTCGGTCCAGCCGACATCGGAGAAGTTAACGGTACTGCATTGCGCCGGTTCTGCAGCTTGCGCCAGTAACGGCAGACTCAGCATGGCGGCCAACAACAACGACGGGGAACCTTTCATGGATGGACTCCTTGGTGTTTTTTTTGGCAGTGTTCCGACTGTGGACCACCGCACTTATAGGTTGCGGTTGGATGGCGTTCTGGAGACAGCTCTGTCACGGCGCCTTGCAATCGAGTCATAACGATCATGTACCAGTGAAAATCTGACGCCTACAGGGGGGGTCGTATCCAGTACAGGGATGGTCGTATCTAGTGTCAGTGACGTCGTTTACAGCTTTTTTCTACCCCGTTCAGCCCTCTGAGCCGCACAAAAACGGCGAAAAACCGGGGCGAAAACGGCGCGGCGCTGGTGGACATGAGTGCGTCGGTGTCAGACGCCGTGCTCCCCGATAAAAGCCTGATGATGCGGGCATTCCGGCGGATCGCAGCTTGAGCGTAGCAGCTCCGCCAGCGGGCGCTTTCGCGTCCCGGACCGGCATCCTCAGGAGCTCTGCAGCAATGGCTATCAGCGTTTTCGACCTGTTCAAAATCGGCATCGGCCCTTCCAGCTCCCACACCGTCGGGCCGATGCGTGCGGCGGCGTTGTTTGTCGAGTCGTTAAGGGGCCAGCATCAACTGGAACAGGTGCGGCGGATCGAAGTGCAGTTGTTCGGTTCACTGTCGGCCACGGGCATTGGTCACGGCAGCGACAACGCGGTGATCATGGGGCTGATGGGCGAGTGGCCGGATGCAATCGACCCGTCGCAGATCGGTCCGCGTATCCAGGCGCTGCGCGAAACTCACACGCTTTTATTGGATGGTCGTTTGTCAGTGCCGTTCGTCTGGGCGCGAGACATGCGTCTGATCGATGAGAACCTGCCGTTCCATCCCAATGCGATGACGATTGTTGCCGAGGGCGATCACGGCGAACTGCATCGCGACACCTACTATTCGGTCGGTGGGGGCTTCGTCGTGGATGAGGCGCAGGCGTCCAGTGGCGTGGTCGATCTGGATCGCACTGAACTGCCTTACGACTTTTCCAGCGCGGTTGAATTGCTGGAGCTTTGTAAAAAGAACAACCTGCGGGTCGCCGAACTGATGCTGGCCAACGAAAAGGTCTGGCGCAGTGAAGAAGAGATCCGTGCCGGCCTTATGAAACTGTGGCGAGCGATGCAGGATTGCGTCGAGCAGGGGCTGAAACACGAAGGCATCCTGCCTGGCGGTTTGAATGTACGTCGGCGTGCGGCGAAGTTGCATCGCAGTCTTCAGGAATTGGGTAAGCCCAACGTGATCGGCTCGACGCTGAGCGCGATGGAATGGGTCAACCTGTTTGCGCTGGCGGTCAATGAAGAAAACGCGGCGGGTGGGCGTATGGTCACGGCGCCGACCAATGGTGCGGCGGGGATCATCCCGGCGGTGTTGCACTACTTTATGAAGTTCAGCGAAGCGGTGACGGACGCCAACGTGGTCGACTACTTCCTCGGTGCAGCGGCGGTGGGGATTCTGTGCAAGAAGAATGCTTCGATCTCTGGCGCTGAAGTCGGCTGTCAGGGTGAGGTCGGTTCAGCGTGCGCGATGGCGGCGGCGGGGCTGGCGGAGATTCTTGGCGCTACGCCGGAGCAGTTGTGCAACGCGGCGGAGATTGGCCTGGAACATAACCTCGGGCTGACCTGCGATCCGGTCGGTGGTCTGGTGCAAGTGCCGTGCATCGAGCGCAATGCGATTGCGGCGGTGAAGGCAATCAATGCGGCGCAGATGGCGTTGCGTGGTGATGGTCAGCACTTTATTTCGCTGGATCGGGTGATTCGCACCATGCGCGATACCGGCGCGGATATGCATGACAAATATAAAGAGACATCGCGGGGTGGGTTGGCGGTCAGTGCGGTTGAGTGCTGAGTCAGTGACACCCAGGTGAATTCTTCGCGAGCAGGCTCGCTCCCACATTGGAACCTGGCGTTCACCAATTTTGTGTTCGCTGGAGATCTACTGTGGGAGCGAGCCTGCTCGCGAAGGGGCCAGACCAGTCAAAATTGCTCATCAAGTGAACACAGACAATAAACCACGCCACCTTTTAGCGCGTCGCAAACAGATAAGAGTCTTTCCCACCTGTTACAAGCGCTCAGACCCTCGACCGTCCGTCACCCGTGCTTGCGGTGACACTCCCCGCAAACTGCGCGCAGGCCAGTTCCCACAAGTGCTACCGATTTGCTCACACGCCTCGGGGCAGGGCGCTCAGCAACACTAATGGCACTTCGAAATGCCTTTCGTCGGACGGCTCGTATAGACACGTCGCGACGTCGTTTTCAGGAGTTATTGAACGGCCATCCAATTTTAGGCATGGCAATTGCTCTGTCATAACAAAGCCCGTCTCCCACGCGAGAACGCTGGCAATAACAAGAGCCTCCGCCTGAGGCCATCACCTGCTTTGTGTGAGGAGATACCGCGATGACGTCGTTCAACTCCGGGGCCCAACCCCAGAACCGTGCGCCTCAATCCATCGGCTTTCTGCTGCTGGACAATTTCACGCTGATTTCCCTGGCCTCCGCAGTAGAGCCACTGCGCATGGCCAACCAATTGTCCGGTCGCGAGCTGTATCGCTGGAGCACCCTCACCGTCGATGGCGGCCAGGTGTGGGCCAGTGACGGTCTGCAAATCACTCCCGATGCCTCCATGCACAAAGCCCCGCCACTGGACACCGTGATTGTCTGCGGCGGCATCGGTATTCAACGCACCGTGACCCGTGAACACGTCTCGTGGCTGCAAAGCCAGGCACGCCAGTCCAAGCGTCTTGGCGCCGTGTGCACCGGCAGTTGGGCATTGGCCTGCGCTGGCCTGCTCGACGGTTTCGATTGCAGCGTGCACTGGGAATGTCTGGCGGCGATGCAGGAAGCTTTTCCGCGCGTGGCCATGAGCACGCGTCTGTTCACCCTCGACCGTAACCGTTTCACCAGCTCCGGTGGCACCGCGCCGCTGGACATGATGTTGCACCTGATCAGCCGCGATCACGGTCGTGAACTGTCCGCCGCGATCTCGGAAATGTTCGTCTACGAACGCATCCGCAACGAACAGGACCACCAGCGCGTGCCACTCAAGCACATGCTCGGCACCAACCAGCCGAAATTGCAGGAAATCGTTGCGCTGATGGAAGCCAACCTCGAAGAGCCGATCGACCTTGATGAGTTGGCGGTGTACGTCGCCGTGTCGCGTCGTCAGCTGGAGCGGTTGTTCCAGAAATACCTGCATTGTTCGCCGTCGCGCTACTACCTGAAGCTGCGCCTGATCCGCGCCCGGCAGTTGCTCAAGCAGACACCGATGTCGATCATCGAAGTGGCTTCGGTGTGTGGATTCGTCTCCACGCCGCACTTCTCCAAGTGCTACCGAGAGTACTTCGGCATTCCGCCGCGTGACGAGCGCGTAGGCTCCAACACCACCCAGCAAGTGGCGATGCTGCCGCTGCCGCAGGCGATCGTGATGTCGCCGCTGTCGGGGCCGATGTCGGCGTTGAGTCAGGCGCGCAATGAGTCGACGTTTGCCAGCGTAAGGCTCTAGACCGAGTCAACTTCATCGCTGGCAAGCCAGCTCCCACAGTGGTCCGGTTGAACACAATATTTGTGTCCGGCGCAGATCCTGTGGGAGCTGGCTTGCCAGCGATAAGGGCCTGTCAGGCGCTGTGGCTTTGCTGGAAATCGGCGAGTGCCGGCAACAACTGTTTGTCGATCGCCTGGCGTACCGCCGGCTGGATGCTGGCGCCGCTGGTGTACATGTCCTTGACCATCTTGCGCAGTTCAAACGCGCGAACATTATCCAGACCGCGGACCGCGCACTCGCAAGCCTGATCGGCGGTAGTACCACTGGGTACTTGAATGCCTAATGCCTTGAGCTGGCCCAACAAATCTTCCTGATCGATCAAATCGGCATACATCATGACGCGCATCCTTCTTCGGTAACGGAGGTCGTGGCTCGATTCTGGTAGCCCCGCCGGGGCACGGCAAGGGCGTTTTGTCTGCGTGGCTGCGACGACTATGAACAGGTCGTTTTCGGCTAACTTGCCGCTCAAGAGAGTGGGCACACTGAACTCAGCTTGCAACACGAAGGTTTGGTCACCCTCGCACGGCAGCTCCTCAACAGTAGCTTGAGCCCCGATCCAGTCACGGCTGGTATCGGGGCTTTTTTTGGCCTGCTGCAAAGCGAAAGATCGCAGCCTTCGGCAGCTCCTACAGGAAACGCATTCCAATGTAGGAGCTGCCCAAGGCTGCGATCTTTTTAAGGTCTAGCGTTGCAACACGAGAATCCGCGACAACAACTCATCCCGGTCGACATAGCAGCCCTGAAAATGCCGTGCCCCCGTGCCCGGGTCAAACGCATTGCGCGCATGCAACGTGCGGCGATTATCAAAGCACCACAGTTCGCCCGCATTGAGCCGCTGCATCAACCGAAACCGTGGCTCACGCGTCATCGCAATAAACCGCCGATACGCCCGATACAACACCGGCATCTGCTCCACCGACGTATCGAACGCCCCGCGCAAAAAGTTCGCCATGCGAATTTCGGCGACTCTGCCCAGAGCGTCCAAGGCGATGATCGGCGCCAGGCAGCGATAGTCGCTATGGCGATCCTTGTTGCGAAACTCCACCGGGATTTCACACAACGCCTGGAACGCCGCCGGGTCTTCACTGCGCAGTGCGTCGGCAATCGCAAAGCCATCGACAAAAATACTCTCGCCACCCTCGGCGTCATTCACCAGGCAATGCAGAAACTGCAGGCCCGGTTGCAGCTCGCGAGTCGGCAGGTCGGTGTGCAATGGCAGATTGAAAGCGGTGTAGGCATTGCTGTCGGCATCGGCCTTGGACTGCACGTTGAACAGCACGCCGAAGTTGCTTTCACGAATGAAGGCAATACGTTGCGCGATGAGCTTCAGCGAACCGGGTTCGGTGGGTACGCCGCGCACTTGCGTCAGACCGATGTCGCGCACGGTGATCAGCCATTGCAGCAGCGCGGCGTTGTCGTTCATCAGTGCCGAATAGTCGAACACAGGCAACTGCAAATCGCTGCGCCACAGGTAAGGCTTGGGTTTGCCCGCCAGACGTTCGGCGCGGGAATCATCGTCGTAGGCGTGTGCGCGTAACCAACCGGGATCGAAGCGGCTGAGGTGGCCGTCCTGCCAGTCAATGCGCAGGCAGCCGTCAGTATCGATATGCGCGGCGACAGGCTTGAGGTCTTCAGCTGCGTCGACAATCTCGAAGACCTGTTCGCGGGTGATGTTGTAGACGCACTTCGGGCACGGGCAATTGTCCCGCAACCAGACATGGTGGAACGGGCTGATGCGCCCGTCAGCCCATTCAATGGCAACACGATCCGCCAGGGTCTGCACGCCACCGAGCGCGCTGATCAACGGATAAGTACGGAAATCGGCAACAGCGGCAGCGGTGTTCATGGCGGCTCCTTGCGATCGATGGATTTACCTTGCAGGCGGCAGCGCGATGACGCGGCCGATGTAAGCGGGAGCGGGCAAGTCTTTCTGCTCGGCGACGATGTCTTGCAGGCAGTTCAAGGTGTCCGGGCTGAAGAGCGCCGAGCGCGGACCGGCGAGGTCGACGTGCAACAGCATCTGTTCGTTGCCGGCCAGTTCCTGCTCGTCACCGACCTTGTGCAGGCTGTGATAGAGGTGCAGGCGTTTGCTGTCGTGGCCGATGATTTGCGTGTGCACTTCGACCTCGGTGTCGAGCTTAACTTCGTGCAAATAGTTGAGGTGCAGTTCGAGGGTGAACAGCGAGTGGCCGCTGGCTTCGCGGTTGTTGCTGTCCATGCCGAGGCGATCCATCAGCGCGTCGGTGGCGAAGCTGAAGATCAGCAGGTAGAAGGCGTCGCGCAGGTGACCGTTGTAGTCGACCCAGTCGGGGATGATGGTGGTTTGGTAGGTGGTGAGGTGTGGCATGGTTTGGGTTCCGGCAGTTAGGTGGTCTTCAAGATCAAAAGCTACCCCCTCACCCCAGCCCTCTCCCCCAGGGGGGAGAGGGGGAAAGGGAGCCGATCTTCAAGCTTTTCAAGTCCTGAGTTCGGCTCGGTGTAGCAAGTCGGCGTAGCTCGCAAAAACACCACGGTCAGTTCCCTCTCCCCCCGGGAGAGGGCTAGGGTGAGGGCAGCGATGTCATGCCAGACACATCACTCGCTGAAACTCATCCCATGCTTCTCCTTGGTGCTCTTCACCGCCTCCAGCACCGCCAGCAAGCAATCATCACGATAGCGCTCCAGCGCCGAAATGCTGTGACGGCCGAGCTGATCACTGGTGCCATCCACCACATCATCAATCAACTTGTCAGTCAGCTCCGGCGCCGGCAGATACGTCCATGGCAACTGCAACGCCGGGCCGAATTGCGACATGAAGTGGCGCATGCCGGCATCACCACCGGCCAGGGTGTAAGTCAGAAACGTACCCATGAACGACCAGCGCAAACCAGCGCCAAAACGAATCGCATCGTCGATCTCGCCAGTGGTCGCGACACCGTCGTTGACCAGGTGCAGAGCCTCACGCCACAGCGCTTCGAGCAAGCGGTCAGCGATAAATCCGGGCACTTCCTTGCGCACATGCAGTGGGCGCATGCCGAGGGATTCGTAGACTTTCATCGCCGCTTGCACGGCCTCGGGCGCGGTGTTCTTGCCGCCCACGACTTCGACCAGCGGCAGCAGATAAACCGGGTTGAAGGGGTGGCCTACCACGCAGCGCTCCGGGTGCGTCGAGCTTTCGTAGAACTCACTCGGCAACAGGCCCGAAGTGCTTGAGCCGATCAACGCATTCGGCTTGGCCGCGGCGCTGATTTTGCTGTGCAGATCGAGTTTCAGCTCCAGACGTTCCGGGGCGCTTTCCTGAATGAAATCGGCATCGCGCACGCACTCTTCGATGGTCGCGACAAAGCGCAGACGATCCTGCGAAGCGCCCGGCGCCAGACCGTTTTTCTCCAGCGCGCCCCAGGCATTAGCGACGCGTTTGCGCAGTGCTGCTTCGGCGCCCGGTGCCGGGTCCCAGGCCACCACGTCAAGGCCATGGGCAAGGGCGCGGGCCACCCAGCCACTGCCGATGACACCGCTGCCCAGCGCGGCGAAGGTTTTGATTTCGGTGATAAAGCTCATAGGAATTTCCCGAGGAAGTAATCCCTGTAGGAGCTGCCGGAGGCTGCGATCTCTTGATCTTGCTTCTAAAAATCAAAGTCAAAAGATCGCAGCCTTCGGCAGCTCCTACAGATTAAAAGTGGGGCCAGTCAGCCCCGTTTTGGGGATAGGTCAGCCGCGCTGGGTCAGGCCCATTTTTTTGCGGCCTTCCGCCGGGGTCAGCACGCGGGCGCCGAGGCGGCTGAGGATTTCGGTGGCGCGTTCGACCAATTGGCCGTTGGTCGCCAGCACGCCCTTGTCCAGCCACAGGTTGTCTTCCAGCCCGACCCGCACGTTGCCGCCGAGCAACACTGCTTGCGCGGCCATCGGCATCTGCATCCGGCCAATGCCAAACCCGGCCCACACCGCGTCGGCGGGCAGGTTGTCGACCATGGCTTTCATGGTGGTGGTATCCGCCGGGGCACCCCAAGGAATGCCCAGGCACAGCTGGAACAACGGGTTATCGAGCAAGCCTTCCTTGATCATCTGCTTGGCGAACCACAGGTGACCGGTGTCGAAAATCTCCAGCTCAGCCTTCACGCCCAACTCGGTGATGCGCTTGGCACCGGCCCGCAATTGCGCCGGGGTGGAGACGTAAATGGTGTCGCCATCGCCGAAGTTGAGGGTGCCGCAATCGAGAGTGCAGATTTCCGGCAGCAGTTGTTCAACGTGGGCGAGACGAGTCAACGGGCCGACCAGATCGGTGTTCGGGCCGAACTCCATCGGGTTCTCGCCGGCGCCGATCTCCAGGTCACCGCCCATGCCGGCGGTGAGGTTGACAATGATGTCGACGTCCGCCTCGCGGATGCGCTCCATCACTTCGCGGTACAGCGCCACGTCACGGCTGAACTTGCCGGTCTGGGGATCGCGCACATGACAGTGCACAACCGTGGCTCCGGCCTTGGCTGCTTCGACGGCTGCGGTCGCGATCTGTTTCGGGGTGACCGGCACGTGTGGGCTCTTGGCGGTCGTGTCGCCAGCACCGGTGAGTGCGCAGGTGATGATGACGTCGTGGTTCATGGTGCGGTTTCCTTCAGGCGTGATGGGTCTTTCCGCAGCCCTTTTCGGGGCTGCGAAGCTTCGTCCAGTTCCCTCTCCCCTTGGGAGAGGGCTAGGGTGAGGGGCTTTTAAATGAGAGGGTTATTTGCTGGTCAGCTGGAGGTTTTCAGCCGCCGGTTTGCCATCGAACGTGGTCACACCTTCGAGCCAGCGCTGCTTGTCTTCCGGGTGATCCTTGAGCCATTGCTTGGCCGATTCGAAAGCGTCCTTGTGATCGAGCAGCGGCTGCATCATCCGGCTCTCGTCCTCGGCGGTGAACGTCAGGTTGGTCAGCAGACGGCCAACGTTCGGGCACTGCTCGGCGTATTTCGGCGCGGTGACGGTCCACACGGTGGCCATGCCTTCGTTCGGGCCGAGGGCGTCGTCGCTGCCGGTCAGATAAGTCATCTTCACATTGACGTTCATCGGGTGCGGCGCCCAGCCGAAGAACACCACGGCCTCTTTGCGGCGCACGGCGCGGTCGACAGCGGCGAGCATGCCGGCCTCACTGGACTCGACCAGCTGGAATTTGCCGAGGCCGAACTGGTTTTTGGCGATCATCGCCTTGATCTGCGTGTTGGCGCCCGAGCCTGGCTCGATGCCGTAGATCTTGCCGCCCAGTTCTTTTTCGAACTTGGCGATGTCGGCGAAGGTTTTCAGGCCCTTGTCGGCCAGATAGGTCGGCACCGCGAGGGTCGCGCGGGCGTCTTTCAGGCTTGGCGCTTCGAGAACCTTGACCTGATTGGCGTCGACGAACGGGGTGATGGTCTGGGTCATCAGCGGGTTCCAGTAACCGAGGAACAGGTCCAGGCGCTGATCGCGAATCCCGGCGAAGATGATCTGCTGGGAGGCGCTGGTTTGTTTGGTGTTGTAGCCGAGGCCGTCGAGCAGGACCTGGGTCATGGCACTGGTGGCGATCACGTCGGTCCAGTTGACCACGCCCATGCGTACGTTCTGGCACGCCGCCGGGTCGGCCGCCATGACGCTGGCGCTCAAGAAAGCGGTACCGCTGAGTGCAAGAACACAGCTGCTGATCAGTCGTTTCATGTCGGGTTCCTCGGCAGGTCGTTTATTGTGGGTTCCGGCATCTGTCGTGCCGGTGATGCAAAGTTACGCAGCAATGCGCCCGTGAAAACGCACTGCGGCGACTGGCATTTGCACTGTAGCGACCTGTGCGCTTGAACGCTGACGACAATCGGCGTATCAACGAGCCACGCTCCCCTCCCTTTCGTTACCTGCGAATCGAGTGCGCACATGTCCCAGGATTTCTACTTCTTGCTGATGCCGGGGTTCTCCGCCATCGGTTTTATTTCCGCAATTGAACCGCTGCGTGTGGCCAACCGCTTTCGTGGCGAGTTGTACCGCTGGCATGTGTTGAGTGCTGATGGCGGGGCGGTGTTGGCGAGCAACGGCATGTCGGTCAACGCCGACGCGGCACTGGAGCCGTTGAAGAAAGGCGCGACGCTGCTGGTGGTGGCCGGGTTTGAGCCGCTCAAGTTCGCCACGCCAACCCTGGAGCACTGGTTGCGGCGGCTGGATAACGACGGCGTGACCCTCGGCGCCATCGACACCGGTAGCTTTGTCCTCGCTGAAGCGGGCCTGCTCGACGGTCATCGCCTGACCTTGCACTGGGAAGCCATCGACGCGTTCAAGGAATCTTATCCACAGCTCAGCGTGACCCAGGAACTGTTCGAGATCGACCGCCGGCGCATCACCTCGGCGGGCGGCACGGCGTCCATCGATTTAATGCTCGATCTGATCGCCCAGGCCCACGGCCCGCAACTGGCGATTCAGGTCAGCGAGCAATTTGTGCTGGGGCGCATCCGCCCGCGCAAAGATCACCAGCGCATGGAAGTCGCCACGCGTTACGGCATCAACAACAAGAAACTGGTGCAAGTGATCGGCGAGATGGAGCAGCACAGCGAACCGCCGCTGACTACGCTGCAATTGGCGGAATCGATCAAGGTGACGCGTCGGCAACTGGAGCGCTTGTTTCGGCTGCACCTGAACGACACGCCGAGCAATTTCTACCTGCGTCTGCGCCTGGAAAAGGCCCGGCAACTGCTGCGCCAGACTGACATGAGCGTGCTCGAAGTCAGCATCGCCTGCGGCTTCGAATCGCCGTCCTACTTCACCCGCAGCTACCGCGCCAAATTTGCCCGCTGCCCGCGCGAAGACCGCCGTACCGCCCTGGCCTAAAATCAAAAGATCGCAGCCTTCGGCAGCTCCTACAGGGAAATACATTCCAATGTAGGAGCTGCCGAAGGCTGCGATCTTTTGATCTTGCTGTTAGTTACTTCTTCATCAACGCCGAACACGCCGCCTTATAAGCCTCATGCTGATACTTGTTCAACGTCCCCGGCAGCTCGAAATTATGCTTCTTCGCCTGCGCATTGATCGTCTGCGGCGACAACAACGTCACCTCACAGCCATCCAGCAACTGCAAAATCCCCTCAATCTTGAACGTCGTCGGCCCACCGGCAAATTCACCCTTTTTGCTGCGCTTTTTGATCGCAATCCGGTCAATCGAGTTCTCGCGCACAAACGACGCAACCTGCGCTGCGAACAGCTTCACGTTGGCCGCCTCGTCATCGTCTTCGAGGGCGATTTTCTTGGTAGCAAGGGGAACGTAGCTCAATGCCGAACCGTCGAGAGCGGCCACGGCGATGATCGCTTCGCTGCCTTTGATTTCGATGCCGCAGATGTTCATGGGGAATTCCTTGAAGTGAAGAGGGCAGCTTACAGCTCAAGCTGATTGGCGGTGATGCCGAACGCCGACGCAATTTTCTCGCGAGTGGCCTTGCGTGGCTTGGCGACTGTTTCCTGCTGGGCAAACGCCGGTTGCGAAATACCCATGCGTTTAGCGACTTCTTCCTGAGTCAGGTTGAGGTGTTCGCGCCAGGCACGGATCGGTGTTGCCCCATCGACCATCCGGCTGACGACCTCATGGGGAATCAGGTCGGGCTGCATTTTTTGCGCAACGTACTGCGCGTAGGGAATGACGACGAAGGCGGGGTTGCCCTCGGCGTCGTTGATGATTTGGATGTCAGTAGGTGCGTTCATCGCGTTTCTTGACCTCTTGAATACTGACCACTTTGATTGCGCCATCCCAGTCGAACATGACTCGATAATTACCGACACGCAGGCGGTAGGAGTAGTCATGGCCAATCAGTGCTTTGACATTGCCCACATCAGGCATGTCGGCAAGCGCCGTAACGGCATCTCGAACCTGTACCTGATGCACAGAGTGCAATTTCAAGAGTTGCTTAACGGCCTTTCGTGTCCAGTGGATGCTGTTCATGGAAGAATATAAGTCTTTTATAAGATTCGCGAATCTTTGCTTATATTTTTAAGGTGGCCAATCAAGAACAGTTGTCAGGATATTGCGTGAAGCGCCCGTAGATCGGGGCTTTCACGCAATAGGTGTAGGCGAAGTCGGCATGTGCCGTAAGAAGAAGAGATTCACGAGGCAATTGCAGAAAACAGTGCCAATTTTCCTTCAAATTGTGAGGACTATTCCTGCCCAATCGACTCCAAAAACTCCGACCGTTCATCACTCATCCTCGCGATGCAGTCATTCTGCGCAATCGTAAACGCCTTGCTGCCAGCGGTAGCCGGGAACGCTTCCACTGCGCAATCCGCATCCCGGGTCTTCAGCCACTGCTGCTGAGCGGTCTTCATCTTGGCGGTAATGTCCGCCAATTGCGTCGGGTTCTTGCCATACGCCGTCTGCATGCGTTCGGTCAGGCTGGCGTAGTTGTCCTTGAGCAGGTCTTCTGCAGTAGTGCGGCTGTAGGTCGAGCATTCCAGGGTCTGGACGTCGTTTTCGACGGCGTCGCAGGGGTTGTTGTCGGATTCTTCGGCGGCGTGTACGCCGGTCGCAAGCAAAGCCAAAGCCAGGAAGATCGATTTCATTGTTGTCGCCGCTCTAATCCAGTGGTGTTTCCAAGATGCGCCAGATTCTGGCTCAAGCTGGCGGGCTTGAACAGGTAGCTGATCGGAGCGTCTGGCGACCCTTTGTCGCGGATTGACGCTTTCGGCAATTCCCCTGTCGTTTTTGCACCCGGTCGCCCCGGCACCGAGGCATATGCTGGCCCCAAAGCGCCGGCAGACGATTCGGCGCATGAATCGCCAATAAGGGGACGCCTGATGAGCCCAGCCGAATTACACGCCGACAGCATCGTTATCGACGGTCTGATCATTGCCAAATGGAACCGCGAGCTGTTCGAAGACATGCGCAAGGGCGGTCTGACGGCAGCCAACTGCACTGTGTCGGTGTGGGAAGGCTTTCAGGCGACCGTGAACAACATCGCTGCCAGCCAGAAGCTGATCCGCGAAAACAGCGACTTGGTGATGCCGGTGCGCACCACCGCCGACATCCGTCGCGCCAAAGAACAGGGCAAGACCGGCATCCTCTTCGGCTTCCAGAATGCTCACGCCTTTGAAGACCAGATCGGCTATGTCGAGGTGTTCAAGCAGCTCGGCGTTGGCATCGTGCAGATGTGCTACAACACCCAGAATCTGGTCGGCACCGGTTGCTACGAACGTGACGGCGGCTTGTCGGGTTTCGGTCGCGAAATCGTTGCCGAGATGAACCGCGTCGGCGTCATGTGCGACCTGTCCCACGTCGGTTCCAAGACTTCTGAAGAAGTCATCCTCGAATCGAAAAAACCGGTCTGCTATTCCCACTGCCTGCCGTCGGGTCTCAAAGAGCACCCGCGCAACAAATCCGATGAAGAACTGAAGTTTATTGCCGACCACGGCGGTTTCGTCGGCGTGACCATGTTCGCGCCGTTCCTCGCCAAGGGCATTGATTCGACCATCGACGACTACGCCGAAGCGATCGAATACGTGATGAACATCGTCGGCGAAGACGCCATCGGCATCGGCACCGACTTCACCCAGGGTCACGGTCAGGACTTCTTCGAATACCTGACCCACGACAAGGGCTACGCCCGCCGTCTGACCAGCTTTGGCAAGATCATCAACCCGCTGGGCATCCGCACCGTCGGCGAGTTCCCGAACCTGACCGAAACCCTGCTCAAGCGCGGCCATTCCGAGCGCGTCGTGCGCAAGATCATGGGCGAGAACTGGGTCAACGTCTTGAAAGACGTCTGGGGCGAGTAACGCTGACTCAAGACCGCCGCCGAACTGCCCCCTCTCCTGCGGGAGAGGGCTGGGGTGAGGGCAGCGGTCACCACTGAATCCACTATTTTTTCTGGAGTTAAGTTTCCATGGCCAAGATCGCCCCGCAATTGCCAATCGAAGTCGACAGCGAGACCGGTGTCTGGACCTCCGACGCCCTGCCGATGCTCTACGTGCCGCGTCACTTCTTCGTCAACAACCACATGGGCATCGAGGAGGTTTTGGGCGCTGACGCCTACGCCGAGATCCTCTACAAGGCCGGCTACAAGTCCGCTTGGCACTGGTGCGAGAAAGAAGCCGAATGCCACGGTCTGGAAGGCGTCGCGGTGTTCGAACACTACATGAAGCGCCTGTCGCAACGCGGCTGGGGCCTGTTCAAGATCCAGGACATCGACCTCGACAAAGGCACCGCCAGCGTCAAGCTCGAACACTCGGCGTTCGTCTACGTCTACGGCAAGGTCGGGCGCAAGGTCGACTACATGTTCACCGGTTGGTTTGCCGGTGCGATGGACCAGATTCTTGAGGCACGCGGCAGCAAGATTCGCACGGTTGCCGAACAAGTCTACGGTGGCTCCGAAGAAGGCCACGACGACGGCCTGTTCACCGTCAAGCCGTTGTAAGTCGAGGAACCCGCCATGGCTTTCGAAGCAATGTTTCAGCCGATCCAGATCGGCAAACTGACCATCCGCAACCGCGTGCTCAGTACCGCGCACGCCGAGGTCTACGCGACTGACGGTGGCATGACCACCGAGCGCTACGTCAAGTATTACGAAGAGAAAGCCAAGGGCGGTATCGGCCTGGCGATCTGTGGCGGCTCCTCCGTGGTCGCCATCGACAGCCCGCAGCAGTGGTGGAGTTCGGTCAACCTGTCGACCGACCGGATCATTCCGCACTTCCAGAATCTCGCTGACGCCATGCACAAGCATGGCGCCAAGATCATGATTCAGATTACCCACATGGGCCGGCGCTCGCGCTGGGACGGTTTCCACTGGCCGACCCTGATGTCGCCGTCGGGCATCCGTGAACCGGTACACCGCGCGACCTGCAAAACCATCGAGCCGGAAGAAATCTGGCGGGTGATCGGCAACTACGCCCAGGCTGCACGCCGGGCCAAGGCCGGTGGTCTCGACGGCGTTGAACTGTCGGCAGTGCACCAGCACATGATCGACCAGTTCTGGAGCCCGCGCGTCAACAAGCGTACCGACGAATGGGGCGGCACCTTCGAAGGCCGGATGAAGTTCGGCCTGGAAGTGTTGAAAGCCGTGCGCGCCGAGGTCGGTGACGATTTTTGCGTGGGCATGCGTCTGTGCGGTGACGAGTTCCACCCGGACGGTTTGTCCCACGAAGACATGAAGCAGATCGCCAAGTATTACGACGACACCGGCATGCTCGACTTCATCGGCGTCGTCGGCTCGGGTTGTGACACGCACAACACCCTGGCCAACGTGATCCCGAACATGAGTTATCCACCGGAGCCGTTCCTGCATCTGGCCGCCGGGATCAAGGAAGTGGTCAAGGTGCCGGTGCTGCACGCACAGAACATCAAGGACCCGAACCAGGCCACGCGCATTCTCGAGGGTGGTTATGTCGACATGGTCGGCATGACCCGCGCGCACATCGCCGACCCGCACCTGATCGCCAAGATCAAGATGGGCCAGATCGATCAGATCAAACAGTGCGTCGGCGCCAACTATTGCATCGACCGCCAGTACCAAGGTCTGGACGTGCTGTGTATCCAGAACGCCGCGACGTCCCGTGAATACATGGGCGTGCCGCACATCATCGAGAAATCCACCGGGCCGAAACGCAAGGTTGTGATTGTTGGTGCCGGCCCTGCCGGGATGGAAGCGGCACGCGTTGCTGCCGAGCGTGGCCACGACGTGACCCTGTTCGAGAAGAAAGAATTCATCGGCGGGCAGATCACGACCGCCTCGAAAGCGCCGCAGCGTGACCAGATCGCCGGTATTACTCGCTGGTTCCAGCTGGAACTGGCGCGGCTGAAAGTCGATCTGCGCCTGGGCACGGCGGCTGATGCCGACACCATTATGGACTTGCGTCCGGACGTGGTGGTGCTGGCGGTCGGCGGGCATCCGTATCTGGAGCAGAACGAACACTGGGGCGCCGCCGAAGGGCTGGTGGTCAGCAGCTGGGACGTGCTCGACGGCAAGGTTGCGCCGGGCAAGAACGTGCTGGTCTACGACACCATTTGCGAGTTCACCGGGATGTCGGTTGCCGACTTCCTCGCCGACAAGGGCAGCCAGGTCGAGATCGTCACCGACGACATCAAACCGGGCGTGGCCATCGGCGGTACGTCGTTCCCGACCTACTACCGCAGCATGTACCCGAAAGAAGTGATCATGACCGGCGACATGATGCTGGAGAAGGTCTACCGCGAAGGCGACAAACTGGTCGCGGTGCTGGAGAACGAATACACCGGCGCCAAAGAGGAGCGGGTGGTCGATCAGGTGGTGGTGGAAAACGGCGTGCGTCCGGATGAGGAAATCTACTACGCGCTCAAAGAGGGTTCGCGCAACAAGGGCCAGATCGACGTCGAGGCGTTGTTCGCGATCCAGCCGCAACCTTCGCTGAGCGAGGCGGGCGACGGCTACTTGCTGTTCCGCATCGGCGACTGCGTGGCGCAGCGCAATACCCATGCCGCGATCTACGACGCCCTGCGGCTCTGCAAGGATTTCTAAAACTTGTATAAAACCCTGTAGGAGCTGCCGAAGGCTGCGATCTCTTGATCTTGCTTTGAACAAAAAAGTCAAAAGATCGCAGCCTGCGGCAGCTCCTACATATAGATCGTGTTTCTCCAGGTTGTACTGGTGGGAGCTTCACCATGTTGAACACCCTTCTTCCAATCCTGTTGTTCGCAGCTATCGGCCTTGGTGTCCTTGGCGCGTTGCGGCGGGTGGCCATGTGGCGTCGGGGCCGGGCCTCGAAGGTCGATCTGATCGGCGGCCTGTTGGCCATGCCCAAGCGCTACATGGTCGACTTGCACCATGTTGTGGCGCGGGACAAATACATCGCCAACACCCACGTCGCCACGGCGGGCGGTGCGGTAGCGTCGATTGTGCTGGCGCTGTTGGTGCACGGTTTCGGCCTGCACAACCGCATCCTCGGTTACGCCTTGCTGCTGATGACGGCGGTGATGTTCGTCGGCGCGATCTTCGTGTATCTGCGTCGGCGCAACCCGCCCGCGCGGTTGTCGAAAGGCCCGTGGATGCGCCTGCCGAAAAGTCTGTTGGCGTTCTCGGCGTCGTTCTTTCTGCTGACCTTGCCAGTGGCTGGAATCCTTCCGGAGAACTTCGGCGGCTGGATGCTCGCGGTCATCCTCGGGATTGGTGTGCTGTGGGGCGTGTCGGAACTGTTCTTCGGCATGACTTGGGGCGGGCCGATGAAGCACGCCTTCGCCGGCGCCTTGCACTTGGCCTGGCACCGTCGCGCTGAACGTTTTGGTGGTGGTCGTTCCACGGGTTTGAAGCCTTTGGATTTGAACGATCCGAGTGCGCCGCTGGGTGTTGAGAAACCCAAGGATTTCACCTGGAACCAGTTGCTCGGTTTCGACGCCTGCGTGCAATGCGGCAAGTGCGAAGCCGCGTGCCCGGCGTTCGCCGCCGGCCAGCCGCTGAACCCGAAAAAGCTGATTCAGGACATGGTCGTCGGCCTCGCTGGCGGCACCGATGCCAAATTCGCTGGCAGTCCTTATCCGGGCAAACCGGTGGGCGAACACAGCGGCAATCCACATCAACCGATCGTCAACGGTCTGGTCGACGCCGAAACCCTGTGGTCGTGCACCACCTGCCGCGCCTGCGTCGAGGAATGCCCGATGATGATCGAGCACGTCGATGCCATCGTCGACATGCGCCGTCACCTGACCCTGGAAAAAGGCGCGACGCCGAACAAGGGCGCCGAAGTCCTCGAAAATCTCATTGCCACCGACAACCCCGGCGGTTTCGCCCCGGGCGGGCGGATGAACTGGGCGGCGGATCTGAACCTCAACCTGCTCAGCGAAAAGAAATCCACCGACGTGCTGTTCTGGGTCGGCGACGGTGCCTTCGACATGCGTAACCAGCGCACATTGCGCGCGTTCGTCAAAGTGCTGAAAGCGGCGAAAATCGACTTTGCCGTGCTCGGCCTTGAAGAGCGTGACAGCGGCGACGTGGCCCGCCGATTGGGCGATGAAGCGACCTTCCAGTTGCTCGCCAGACGCAACATCCAGACCTTGGCCAAATACAATTTCAACCGCATCGTCACCTGTGATCCGCACAGCTTCCATGTGCTGAAAAACGAGTACGGCGCGTTTGATGGCAACTACCTGGTGCAGCACCACAGCACCTACATGGCGGAAATCATTCAGGCCGGTGCGCTGAATATCGGACAGCACAAAGGCAACAGCGTGACCTATCACGATCCGTGCTACCTCGGCCGCTACAACGGCGAGTACGAAGCGCCGCGTGAAGTGCTGCGCGCCCTCGGTATTGAAGTGAAAGAGATGCAACGTTCCGGCTTCCGTTCGCGCTGCTGCGGCGGCGGTGGCGGGGCGCCGATCACTGACATTCCGGGCAAGCAACGGATTCCCGACATGCGCATGGAAGACATCCGCGAGACCGGCGCCGAACTGGTGGCCGTGGGTTGTCCACAGTGCACGGCGATGCTCGAAGGCGTGGTCGAACCGCGTCCGCTGATCAAGGACATCGCCGAACTGGTCGCCGACGCGTTGCTTGAAGACGCTGCGCCAAGCAAGCCTGCGACCCCGGCCAAACGTGAACCTGCGGAGGCCCACTGATGAGCGACATTATCCGCCGCGACCCGCGCGCCGAATGGATTGCGCGTAACCGTTTGCATCCGCTACACGCGGCCATGCAACCGGCGCAACACAGTTGGATGGGGCCGAACGGCGTCATCCGCAAGAACCTGCATGGCATCGGCTTTATCGGCCCTAACGGCCTCAAACGGATCGACCGCAGTGGCGCGCAACAGGGCGGGGCGGTCAAACGCTCGGCCACGGTTGAAGTGCAATTGCCGCTGCATCAGGTGCCGGCCCCGGCGTACTACATCAGCGTGGTGCCAGACATGGTTGGCGGTCGCTTGAGCAGCCACGACCGTGACTTGCTCGGTCTCGCCCATCAGCTTGCCGGTCAGGACGGCGCGGTGTTGGCGGTGGTCTTTGGTGAGCACAAGGAAAATGCTTTCGCCATCGCCGGCGTGGATCGCTTGCTGGTGCTCGACGGCGAACAGTTCAGCGGTTATGCACCGGAGCAACGCGTGCAAGGTTTGCGTGCTGTGGATAACCAGTTCAACCCGCGTCATTGGTTGCTGCCGGACAGCCGCAGCGGTGGTGGTGAACTCGGTCGGCGCTTTGCCGCGGCACTGGGCGAGCGCCCGGCGACGCGGGTCTGGCAGGTCAAGGATCAGGAATGCATCGGCCGCGCTGGCGCTGGGCTGCAAGACCTCGCCCGTCCGGTTGCACGGTTGATTCTGGCGGCGACGGAATGCGCCGAGCCCGTCAGCGAAACCCGTCATGAAGCCTTGCCGGTTGAATTATCCACAGGCGTCGTGCGAAGTCTGTCCCGGATTGAAGATCTCGGTGCGGTGGCGGTAGACCCAGCATCGATTCCGATGGCCGAAGCCGAGTTTATTTTTTCCGGCGGCAACGGCGTCAAGGACTGGGCACTGTTCCACGAAACGGCGGCGGCACTCGGTGCTACCGAAGGCGCGTCGCGGGTCGCCGTCGACGATGGCTTCATGGCCCGTGATCGCCAGGTCGGCGCGTCCGGCACTTGGGTTACCGCGCGGGTCTATGTAGCTGTGGGTATCTCCGGCGCGATCCAGCATCTGCAAGGTATTGGCGCCTGCGACAAAGTCGTGGCGATCAATCTCGATCCGGGTTGCGACATGATCAAGCGCGCCGACCTCTCGGTGATTGGCGAGAGCGCAGAGATTCTGCAAGCGTTGATCGAAGCGGTCGCGGCTTACCGCAACGACGCCAAGCGCGATGCGGCTTAAGGAAACGCTATGAACACGAAAGTTATCAGTCTGGTGTCAATTGGCGCCCACCCGACCTCCGGGCGGCCGCGCCGCGCCGATCAGGACGCACGCGCCGTGGAACTGGGTTTGCAACTGGCTGGGGATAACCTGCAGGTGTTGCATGCCGGCGACGTGGCGGAACCGGCCTTGCGCGCCTATCTCGGCATGGGCCTTGAGCAGATGCATGTGTTGGAACAGCCCGCGGGTGCCGATGCATTGCCAGCGTTGACTGAGTATCTGCGCGATGCTGGTGCGCAAGTGGTGCTGACCGGCAGCCAGGCGGAAACCGGCGAAGGTTCGGGGATGTTGCCGTTCCTGCTGGCGGAAGGTCTGGGCTGGCCGCTGGTGGTCGGATTGGCGCAGGTCGAGTCGATCAACGACGGCTCGGCGCTGGTGCTGCAGGCATTACCGCGCGGGCAGCGGCGGCGGTTGAAGGTCAAGCTGCCGTTTCTGGCGACTGTGGATAACGCTGCGCCGAAGCCTCGGCAAAGTGCTTATGGACCGGCGCGACGCGGGGTCTTGCAGGCTGAAGACATCGAAGTGGTGGACGATGAGTTGCTCGCGGTTGCCACTTTGCAAGCGGCCAAGCCTCGGCCCAAACGCTTGAAGGTGATCAAGGCCAAAAGCGGGGCGGACCGGATGAAAGCCGCAACGGCCAAGGCCAGTGGGGGCGGGGGGCGGGTGCTCAAGGGTGTTACTGCGCAGGCTGGTGCTGAAGCGATCCTCAAGCTGCTGATTGAAGAAGGTGTGGTTCGCTGAAAAGCCCCTCACCCTAGCCCTCTCCCAGAGGGAGAGGGGACCGACCGAGTGGTATTGGCTAATTACATCGACCTGCGATTGCGCGGTGACCTTGGCTTGGCCAAGCCTGAGATCGCAATGTTCGTTCAGGTCGATGAAGTTCAAACAGGCGATTCGGTCGGCTCCCTCTCCCTCTGGGAGAAGGGCTGGGGTGAGGGTAGCTGTTTACCCACAATCCCTGTTGGCGGATCTGTGGATAACGTGTTTGCCTTTGTCTGCACCCCACGCCAATCAAGCCTTACAGCGCTGCGATCAAAAAACAACCAGCCTAAGTCACGGATTTTCAGGGCTTTTTCGCTTGGATAACTGAGCAAGTTGCCCCCAATCTCTGTTGGCGCTTCTGTGGATAAGATGTTCGCTATCCGCTGAGACCCATACAAACCGTGGCCTGCGAAGAATCGATCAAAAAACAATCAACTCAGCTGTTTCTACGCAAAACTCCCACGCAAACCCCCGATTTCACACAGCCTCCAACGCTTTTCCACAGCAAGGCCAAAGTTACCCCCGAACTCTGTTGGTGCTTCTGTGGATAACGTGTTCGCCATCCGCTACAGGTCATTAAAAACGTGGCTTCCAAGGATGTGATCAAAAAACAGCCAATGCCTCTCGCAAACCGTACTTCTGGATAAGTCACGATTTTTCTTCACAAATCAGCCCGTTATTTTCCGAGTCATCCACAGTTACCCCCATTTGCTGTGGGTGGCTATGTGGATAACTTGTTTGCCAAACCCTGCGAGCCCCGGCCCGTATAGTCCAAACAGCAATTGATCACATTTCATACAGTTCTAAGGCGTTGCCTTGACTTCGATTCCTGCGCTGTCTTCACTGCAATGGCACAAGGACAGCCGTCACTTATCCACATCTGGTTCTGGGAGAACGCATGATGGATAGCCAGCCGCACCGCCACCCGCCCTCGCCACGCAAGCGCACGCTCCGGCGCGCCGCCAATCAGCACGCTCGCCTGTAGCGCGCCAACCTGCCAGACCGCTGTGCTGTCGCCGGACTTGATCCGGTGGCCAGGTGCCCGTTCGCCCATTGATTGCAGGCAACCGCAGAGTTGCCCCATCTGCCTGATTAGAGGAACCATCTCATGACACGGATCGCAACGCCCATCAGCGAGATCAAGGAACACTACGATGTGATCGTTATCGGTTCAGGCTACGGCGGCGGCATTGCTGCCTCGCGCCTGTCCCGTGCCGGCAAACGGGTGTGCCTGCTTGAACGCGGTCGGGAAATCCAGCCCGGCGAATACCCCAACACCATGATCGCCGCTACCGAAGAACTGCAGGTGCACGACCCGGATGGCCATATCGGCTCGCGCACCGGGCTGTTCGACTTGCACGTCAACGCCCAGCAAAACGTCGTGGTCGGTTGCGGTCTCGGCGGCACCTCGCTGATCAACGCTAACGTTGCCCTTGAACCGGAACCGGGCGTATTCGATGACCCGCGCTGGCCGCAAGCGGTGCGTGAGCACCGCGACACGCTGCTCAAGGACGGGTATGCCCGCGCCAGGGAAATGCTCAAACCCAATCCTTACCCGAGCACTTCGCCGAATCTACCCAAACTTGACGCCAACAAGAAATCGGCGGATTACCTCAAGCAAGGCGCGCATTTCTACAAACCGCCGATCAACGTGACCTTCGACAAGCTGCCGAACAACCTCAACCACGTCGGTGTCGAGCAACTGCCGTGCAACCAGTGCGGCGACTGCGTTTCGGGCTGTAACAACAAGGCCAAGAACACCACGCTGATGAACTATCTGCCGGACGCGTGGAACCACGGCACGGAGATTTTCTGTCAGGCCGAAGTGCGGCACCTGGAGCGCGACGGTGATGGCTGGATCGTGCACTTTCAGTATCTGGACAGCGGCCGTGAGAAGTTCTCTGCGCCAACGTTGTTCGTGAAGGCCGATATTGTCGTGGTCTCCGCCGGCACCCTCGGCTCGACCGAAATCCTTCTGCGTACGCGCGACAAAGGCGTGGTGATGTCCGGCCAGCTTGGCGAGAACATGAGCGGCAATGGCGACATCCTCGGCTTCGGCCACAACTGCGAGCAGACCATCAACGGCATCGGTTTCGGCGCGCACCCGGCCAAGGAACTGCACCCGGTCGGTCCGTGCATCACCTCGGTGATCGACATGCGCACCGAAGGCGACTGGCGCAGCCGCATGGTCATCGAGGAAGGCTCGATCCCCGGTGCCCTCGGTCGGCCGATGGTGCCGGCGATGGCCGGGTTTGCCGAGATGATCGGCGTGGCCACGGATGACAGCTTCAGCGGCAAGGTGAAATACAAGGAGCGTGAAGCGGAAAGCTTCCTGCGCGGCCCGTATTACGGCGCACTTCACAACATGCAGACTTACCTGATCATGAGCCATGACAGCGGCCAGGGGCGGATGATCCTCGACAGCAAGGATCAACTGCGCATCGACTGGCCGGGCGTTGGCGAACAGGAGAACTTCAAACTCGGCAACGAGCGTCTGCAGCAGAGCACCAAGGCGTTGGGCGGGGTCTGGGTGGAGAATCCGATCTGGACCAGGCTGCTCAAGCACAGCATCGTTTCAGTCCACCCGCTGGGTGGTTGCGTGATGGGTGAAGACGCGGCGCAAGGCGTGGTCAATCACAAGGGTCAGGTGTTCAGCGGCGCCAGTGGCACCGATGTCTACGCTAACCTCTACGTGACTGACGGCGCGGTGATTCCGACGTCGCTGGCGGTCAATCCGCTGCTGACCATTTCCGCCGTCAGCGAGCGCAACATGGGCCTGCTCGCCGCCGACCGTGGTTGGCAGATCGATTACACGCTGCCGTCGGCCCCGCGCAAACCGGTGGCGCCGCCAACCCTTGGCGTGCAGTTCACCGAAACCATGAAGGGCTATTTCTCTCGCGCCTTCACCGCTGCGCAAAGTACCGACCTGAAAGTCTACGAAGCGGCGGCCAAACGCGGCGAGGCGGATAACTCGCCGATCGACTTTACCCTGACCATTACGGCCAACGACATGAACCGGATGATCAAGGAGCCGGAACACGCAGCGACCATTGTCGGTACGGTGAACGCCCCGGCACTGTCGCCACAACCGCTGACCGCCAGCAACGGTGTGTTCAACCTGTTCGAGCAATTCGAGCAGCAAGTCGATACGCGTCATATGAAGTACGACATGAAGCTGACCGCCGAGGACGGCAACGATTACTTCTTCAGCGCCTTCAAAACCGTGCCGGAAGACAACGGCGTGCTGAATATCTGGCACGACACCAGCACGCTCTACGTAACGCTGTATCGCGGGCCGGACAAGACTGGCGAGGTGATCGGCTCCGGGGTGATGCACATTCATCCAACCGATTTCGCCAAACAGATGACCACCATGAAAGTCCTCAATGCGCGTAACGAACGTGAGCGCATCGAAGGGCTGGCGCGGTTTGGCAAGTTCTTCGCCGGGATTCTCTGGGAAAGTTACGGCGGCGTATTTGCCGGCGATATCTACTTCAATCCGGATGCACCGCCACGCTTGAAACGGCCGTTGGATGCGCCGACGCCGGCAGTGCATTTCTTCCCCACCGAGGACGGTGTCGAGTTGCGTCTGACCCGCTATCAGGCCGGCAGCAAAGGCCCGGTGATGCTGGTGCATGGCTTGGGCGTGGGGTCGAACATCTTCTCCACCGATACCATTCAGACCAACCTGCTCGAATACCTGTGCAAGCACGACTATGACGTGTGGCTGCTGGATTTTCGCGTGAGCATTCTGTTGCCCGCGAGCAAGAAGGAATGGAACGGCGATCAGATTGCCCAGTACGACTTCAAGGCTGCTATCGCGCAAATCCAGCAAGAGACCAAAGCCAAAGACGTGCAGTGCGTGGTGCATTGCTACGGCGCGACAACATTCTTCATGTCGCTGCTCGCCGGTTTGCAGGGCGTGCGTTCGGTGGTCTGCTCGCAGATTGCCGCTGACACGGTGGTCGCGACCGCGACAGGTTTGAAGGCCGGGTTACACCTGCCGGGGATGCTCGATGCCATCGGCATCAAGTCGATGACCGCTTACGCCGACAGCAAGGAAAACTGGTTCAACAAACTCTACGACAAGGCCCTCAATGGTTACGCACGTATCGAGGCGCAGGGTTACTGCACCAACCCGGTGTGCCACCGCATCACCTTCATGTACGCCTCGCTGTATCGCCACGACACCCTCAACGAAACCTTGCACGACAACCTGCATGAGTTGTTCGGCGAGTCGAACATCGAAACCTTCGAACACCTGGCGCTGATCGTGCGCAAAGGGCATCTGGTGGATTTCAAAGGCAACGATGTGTACATGCCGCACTTTGACCGGCTGACCATGCCGATCTGTTTTATCAGTGGTGCCGACAACCAGTGCTATCTGCCGGAAAGCACTCTCAAGACCTACCAGCGTTTGTGCGACATGCACGGGCCAGAGCGTTACAGCCGACAAGTGGTGCCGGGCTACGGCCACATCGACTGCATGTTCGGCAAGAACGCGGTGGTCGATGTCTACCCGATCATCCTTGAACACCTGGAGAAAACTGCTCAGGCCTGACCCTCTCCTGTAGGAGCTGCCGCAGGCTGCGATCTTTTGATCTTGAAGGGCAAAAGATCGCAGCCTGCGGCAGCTCCTACAGGTGCGGTGTCGTGTTCGCAATTCAGACAAGGAAATGGATGACATGGACAGCTACATCCGCTGGTTTCAACGCTTCATCTGGATCGGCATTGCGATGAACATGGTGTTCGCCATCCCCGCGCTGTTCGCGCCGGGCTTGCTGACATCAGTGGTCGGGCTGCCGCCGCAACTCTCCGACCCTTGGCTGGAAAACGCCGGGATGCTGCTGGTCGGCATCAGCGTGTTTTACATGCCGTCGGGGTTCAACGCGCCACGCTACGTGGTGCATTCCTGGCTGTGTGTACTGACGCGGTTGATCGCCGTGGTGTTCTGGATCTACCTGATCAACACCAGCTCTCAAGGCTCGGTATTCGTGCCAATGCTGATGGGCGATTTGAGCTTCTTTCTGATCCTCGGCGTTCTGCTCTACCTCGGTACAACGCCGGAGAATCGCCCTTGGGCATTGCTTTGCGATGGCTGGCGCGAGTGGCGCGCGGCATGGCAGCGGCAGTGGCAGAGTCACGCCTTCAAGGTTGGCACGCTGATTGTCCTCGCGGTGCTCGGTTTCATCGGTTACGAGACCTGGTACCAGATGCTCCGCGTCGTCCCGGAACAGCAATACGCCTCCGATGAAGACCACTACAAGTACGCTGCCATCGGCCTCGGTATCGAAGCGCGCATCCCCTATTACCTGTTCGCCGTGCTGCCGCAGATGTGCCCGGAGAAAATGCCCAAACCCGGTGGCTGGGAAGTCTTCGGCTTCCTTTTTGAAAACGGCAAGGACCTGCCGATCGGCATGGCCAAGCGACAGATCGGCTACCCGACGGTCGAGCCGAATTGCGCGCTGTGCCACACCGGTTCCTACCGGGCCAATGCCAGCGACGTCGCCGTCAATGTCCCGAGCGCACCGGCCAACACCCTGCAACTGCAAGCGTTCCAGTGGTTCGCCTACGATTGCGCCAGCGATCCGAAATTCACCACCGACGCGGTGATGGCGGCGATCAACAGCAAGTTCCAGTTGGGCTTCTTCGAAAAACTCTACAACCGCTACCTGATCATGCCGATGGCGAAAAGCGCGCTGCTCAAGCAAAAACAGGCCTATGCCTGGCAGAAGCTGCGTCCACAACAAGGCCCGGGCCGCACCGACACCTTCAACCCGACGAAAATGGTGGTGTTCGGCTTCCCGGATGACTCGACCATCGGCACCGTCGATCTGCCGCAGGTGTGGAACCAGAAACCGCGCGAATCGATGTACCTGCACTGGGACGGCAATAACAACAAGATCCACGAACGCAACTACGCCGCCGCGATGGCCGTGGGCGCCACGCCGGAATCGGTGTTACCGCCGAGCTTCAATCGCGTGACCAACTGGCTGCTCGGGCACAAGGCACCGGTATGGCCGTGGGCGCTGGATCAAGCAAAAGTCGCGCAGGGCAAACCGATCTGGGAAGCGAACTGCGCGGCTTGCCATGACTTCGGTCGGGCCGACACCGGGCAGGTCACCACCAATATCGATCAGCTCGGCACCGATCCGCACCGGCTCGATTCGTTCACTACCGGTCTGGTGGCCGCGTTCCATTCCTTCAAGAAACCGCCGTTCGACTTCGGTGCCTATCGCAAGACCCAGAGCTACAGCAACACGCCCACCGACGGGGTCTGGCTGCGCGCGCCGTACCTGCACAACGGCTCGGTGCCGACCCTGTGGGACTTGTTGCAAGCGCCGGAAAAACGTCCGCAGACCTTCATCACCGGCTCCGACGTCTACGACCCGGTCAACGTCGGCTTCGTCACCAGCGGTGCTCAGGCCAAGGCCTCGGCGGACTTCAAATACGACACGCGTCTGGAGGGCAACCACAACACGGGTCACCTGTACGGCACGACGCTGTCGGACGACGACAAACGCGCGCTGATCGAATTCATGAAAACCCTGTGAACCCTTACGGAGAGAGGATTACGCCATGTCACTGGTCAGTCATTGGGAACACGAATACGACAAGGTCAAAGTGCGCATTCACGGCTTGTTCACGCGCATGGAAATGGCCTGGATGAAACTCATCAGCGAGCTGGAGCCGCAGGAGTTTCAGGCGATCATCAAGCTGTTGCAGCGCGGCCATGATCAGGCGCAGTACGTGCTGAAAAACGGCGAGTTGCCGGACGACGAGCCCGCGGTACCGTGGGAGTTGTCGCACGGCTTGTCGATTCTGCGCATCGGCAACGCCACGCCGCTGCCGCAGTCGCCCGATCAACTGGCGACCCGGGTGTTGAAGGATGGCACCCTGCTCGGTTGCCGCAAGTGGGAATTGCTCGATCTGTTGTGGAGCGAGGCGCTGCTGAAATGGATCGAAAACCTGCGCCATCACGCGACGTTCGGCACCGACCCTGCGGTGGTGCAAATGGACCGTGAGGTGACCCTGGCGATTGCCGGTGACTGGGGCACCGGGCCGTTCGACAGCCACGCACCGGCGGTGTCGGTGGCCAATCAGATGCAACTGGCTCAGGCCGATTTCACCATTCATCTGGGCGATGTGTATTACGCCGGCAGTCATTCCCAGGAAGACGTCGACATGGCCGGCTGGCCGATGGGGACGCACGGCTCGTTCACCCTCAACTCGAACCACGAGATGTACAGCGGCGCCCACGGCTATTTCAAGGAACTGGCCAAGCGTTTTCCCGGGCAGCAGGGCACCAGTTATTTTGCCTTGATCAACGACGACTGGCTGGTGGTCGGGCTGGATTCCGCCTACGCCTCGGACGCGATGAACCTGTACATGGACGGCACGTTGAACGAGCCGCAGATCGCGTGGATGAAAGGCCTGCCGAAACGCAAAAAAATCATGGTGCTCAGCCATCATCAGGGCTTCGATATTTCCGGTCACAACAAGACGGCGTTGTATCAACCGGTGTGCGATGCGCTGGGGCGTGAACCGGATTACTGGTATTGGGGGCATCTGCACAACGGCATCGTGTATGCGCAGCAGGGTGGTTTGCACGCGCGTTGTGCCGGGCACGGGGCGATTCCGTATGGCAATTCCAGTGAGCTGAACGGGCATTCGCGGGTGTTGTGGTCAGAGACGCAGGATGCCAACGATCCGGCGTATCCGCTGCGGGTGTTGAACGGGTACGCGAAAATCCGCTTGGTGGGGGAGGAGATTTTTGAGGAGTTTGTTGGTGAGGATGGATCGGTGAGGTGGTCATCGTACTGACTGATCGTTCCCACGCTCCGCGTGGGAATGCAGCCCGGGACGCTCTGCGTCCCAAAGGCCGAACGCGGAGCGTCCGTTGAGGCATTCCCACGCAGAGCGTGGGAACGATCAAGCAGAAGACATCAGCCTTGGACCGGTACGCCTTTGAGGTACGGCGCCGGCTCGGCGCCAAGGTTGCTCAGCAGGCGCTCGCTGTACCAATCAACGAAGTTGACCACGCCAAACTCATAAGTCTTGGAGTAAGGCCCGGGCTGGTAGGCGGTGGAGTTAATCCCGCGCTGGTTCTCCTCAGCCAGACGGCGGTCCTGATCGTTGGTCGCATCCCACACCTGGCGCATGCGTTCCACATCGTAATCCACACCCTCAACCGCATCCTTGTGCACGATCCACTTGGTGGTGACCATGGTTTCCTGCGCGCTGATCGGCCACACGGTGAAGACGATGATGTGATCGCCCATGCAGTGGTTCCACGAGTGCGGCAGGTGCAGGATGCGCATCGAACCCAGATCCGGATTCTTGATTCGGCCCATCAGTTTCGCGCAGCCCTGTTTGCCGTCGAGAGTCATCGATACGGTGCCCTTGAGCAGCGGCATGCGCACGATGCGGTTGCGCAGGCCGAAACTGGCGTGGGCATAAGGAATCTTCTCGGCTTCCCAGGCTGCGGCGGAGGCGGCGACGTGATCCTTGAACGCCTGATCGGCGCGCGGGTCGGTGACGTCGTCCCATTCCAGCAGGGTTTTCAACAACTCCGGGTGCGACGCGTTGCAGTGGTAGCACTCGCGATTGTTTTCCAGCACCAGTTTCCAGTTGGCCTTTTCCATCAAGGTGGTGGTGATCGCCACCTTGGTGTTCTCCATATCGTACGGTTCCATGTAATGGTTCAGCGTCGACAGGAAGTCATCGATGGCCGGCGGGTTCTCGGCCAGGCTGATGAAAATGTAACCGCCGGCGGTCTTCACGTTCACTGGTTTGAGGCCGTACTGCTTCATGTCGAAGTCGGCACCCATTTCGGTACCGGCGAACAGCAGGCGTCCGTCCAGCTCATAGGTCCACTGGTGGTAATGGCAGACCAGTTTGGCGACTTTGCCCTTTTCACTGGTGCACAGACGCGAGCCACGGTGGCGGCAGACGTTGTGGAACGCATGCACCACGCCTTCGGCGCCACGAATGACGATGATCGGGTTCTTGCCGATCTGCAGTGTCAGGTAATTACCTTTGGCCGGGATTTCGCAGGTCATGCCGGCGATCAACCACTCTTTCTGGAAGATCTCCTGCATGTCGATATCGAACAGCCGTTCATCGCTGTAGAACGGTTGTGGCAGCGAAAACGTCCGCTCGCGCTCCTGAAGCATTTGTGCGGTGGCCTTGCGTGCGGGTTCCAGCGGATCGCCCAGGCTGATTTTTGCGGTGACGTCCATCGATGTGATCCTCATGGCCATCTGCGTGGCCGGCGAAAAGTGGCTGATCAGGTGTGCTGTTAACGGTTGCTACGCAAGGTGTAAAGAATCTGTCTTGGTGTTGGGGCGAGTGTGGGGCCGGCGCAGGGCGGAACCTTATCCATGGGCGACATGGTGCAATCTGTTCCCGACGCGCAACCCCCGGTGGTTGGGGGCTGGTCGCGATAAGTATGCCGATGTCGCGGATAGGTAAACGGGCGGTTCGCGCTATACGCAGAATCGCCGACATGAGGCCGACAGTCGGCCGTGGAGAACAGCATGTCCAACAGCTTCCTGAATCCGGTCACCACCCAGACCTGGGCCAATGGCCGACACATCGTCCGTTGCGTCAAAGTCATCCAGGAAACCTGGGACGTGCGCACCTTCTGCTTTATGGCCGACCAGCCGATCCTGTTCTTCTTCAAGCCCGGGCAGTTCGTGACCCTGGAGCTGGAAATCGAAGGCCAGCCGATCATGCGCTCGTACACGATCTCCAGTTCGCCGTCGGTGCCGTACAGCTTTTCGGTGACGATCAAGCGCGTGCCGGGCGGCAAGGTCTCGAACTGGTTGCACGACACGCTTCACGAGGGGCAAGAGTTGGCGGTGCACGGGCCGGTCGGGCTGTTCAACGCCATCGATTTCCCGAGCCCTAAAGTGCTCTATCTCAGCGGCGGCGTGGGGATTACTCCATGCATGTCGATGGCGCGCTGGTTCTACGACACCAACGCCAACGTCGACATGACCTTTATCCACAGCGCACGCTCGCCGAAAGACATCATCTACCACCGCGAACTGGAGCACATGGCGTCGCGGATCGACAACTTCAGCCTGCATCTGATTTGTGAAAAGCACGGTTTGGGTGAGCCATGGGCCGGGTATCGCGGTTACCTGAACCACAAGATGCTTGAGCTGATGGTGCCGGACTTCCTCGAGCGCGAAGTGTTCTGCTGCGGCCCGACGCCGTACATGAATGCGGTCAAACGCCTGCTGGAAGTGGCCGGGTACGACATGTCGCGTTATCACGAGGAATCGTTCGGTGCTACGCCGCCGGAAGCGCGTGCTGATGCGGTGGAGCAGGCGGAGCAGGCAGCCGACGCGCCGGAAATTGATGCGGCGGATCTGCATCAGGTCGAATTCACCTCGTCAGGCAAGAGCATTCGGGTTGCCCCGGGTGAGACTGTGCACGCGGCGGCGGCCAAGCTGGGGTTGATGATTCCGAAGGCGTGCGGGATGGGGATTTGCGGAACGTGCAAGGTGCTGAAGCTGGGGGGCGAGGTGGAGATGGAGCACAACGGCGGGATTACCGAGGACGACGAGGCCGAAGGGTTTATTTTGTCGTGCTGCAGTGTGCCTAAAGGCGATGTGCGTATCGATTTCTGAGTGGGGCGAATTTTTGCGTACGGCTTACCCCTCACCCCAGCCTCTCCCGAGGGAGAGGGAGCCGATTTTTGGGCTTTTCAAAATGTGAGTTCGGCTCGGTATTTCACGTCGGCGTAACTCTGATAAACACTACGGTCAGTCCCCTCTCCCTCTGGGAGAGGGCTAGGGTGAGGGGCTTTTCAGTCGATAAACAAATCCGGCATCAACGCCGCGTCGCTTTCTCGATCAAAGCGATATTGACCGAACTCCGTCACACCGCTCTCCCGCAAAATTTCCTCATCAATCAACAACCGGCCGGTAATCTGCCGCCCGCGGCTATCCAGAATCACATGCGCCGCATCCGCCATGATCGCTGGCGTTCGCGCCTGCTTGAACGAGTCCCGATTCCCCAACTGAAACTCGATCGCCGCTGTAGCAATCATCGTCTGCGGCCACAACGAATTCACGCTGATCCCATAACCGGCAAATTCCTCACTCATCCCCAGCGTCAACATGCTCATGCCGTACTTGGTCACCGTATACGGGCTGAACTGCGCAAACCATTTGCTCGCCAGATTCAGCGGCGGCGACAGGTTGAGAATGTGCCCGGCGGATTTCTTCAGATAGGGCAGGGCGGCCTGGCTGCAGAGCAACACCGCGCGGGTGTTGATCTGGTGCATCAGGTCGAAACGCTTGAGTTCGATGTGCTGCACACCCGTGAGCTTGATCGCCCCGGCGTTGTTCACCAGCGCATCGATGCCGCCGAAATGTTCGTTGGTCTGGGCCAGCGCTTGGCGCACGGCGTCTTCATCACGCACGTCCACCTGCAATGCCAAGGCCTTGCCGCCCGCCGCTTCGACTTCCGCCGCGACGCTGTGGATGGTGCCGGGCAGTTTTGCGTGGGGTTCAGCGCTCTTCGCCGCGATGACGATATTGGCTCCGTCCCTCGCGGCCCGCAGCGCAATCTCACGGCCAATGCCACGGCTGGCGCCGGTGATGAACAGGGTTTTGCCTTGTAACGACATGCCGATGCTCCTGCTTATTGTTATGTGAGCGGAGGGCTCGACAGACAATGTAGACCAAGCAGATCAGGCAACACTTTCTCCGCCATGATCGTTCCCACGCTCTGCGTGGGAATGCAGCCCTTGACGCTCTGCGTCATAGCGGTGTTAAGCATGTTGACAGTGGTGAGACTGGAACGCGGAGCGTCCCGAGAGGCATTCCCCCGCGGAGCGTGGGAACGATCAGTGCGGTGGAGTCAGATCTGATCGTTCCTACTCTCTGCGGGGGAATGCAGCCCGGGACGCTCTGCGTCCCATTCAATACCAGTGCTGAACCTCGATCAGCCCCGGCATTCCCGCATAGTTCCTGGCACTCGAGTAACGCCAATGCTCCGGCAAGTCCACATACCCGCGTTTCACTGGGTTGTTGTGGATGTATTCAAGCTTCTGGCGCATGACCGATTCGTTATAAACCATCTCTGCGTGGGAGCCTTCCTGCCACAGCTGATACACGCGATCCTGCTTGTGTGCACGTTTGCTGAAGCGCAGCCGTTGCAGAGCCTTGTCAGCTCCTTTGCTTTGCAAGTCATCAATAATCTGTCGAGCAGTGAATGATTTGAACTGGCTGAGGCATTTGCTCAGGTCGGGTGCTTGGGCGACGAAGTGAAGATGGTTTTCCAGAATCACGTAGCCGTACAGCTTCAAGTCATTGTGGGCCTGTTGATATCGCCAGCAGTTGAGCAGGTGGTCGACGATGTATGGGCGGATGAACAGCGGTAACCATTCCATGATCGTGCAAGTCAGGAAATGCGGTTTGTCGGTTTCGGTAATGGTGTATCGGCTGCGACCCATGGGATTCTTCCTTGAATCTTGCGGTGCGACGGGAATGGAACGCGGAGCGTCCCGGGATGCGTTACCACGCAGAGCGTGGGAACGATCAGGGTGAGGCGTGTGGCATGTTCTCGCTAGAAGAGAAGTCTGGTCTTGCGGTGGGAAAAATCATTTTTGAGCACTGATCGTTCCCACGCTCAGCGTGGGAATGCAGCCCTCGACGCTCTGCGTCATAGCGGTGTTAAGCATGTCGACAGTGGTGAGGCTGGAACGCGGAGCGTCCCGGGAGGCGTCCCCACGCAGAGCGTGAGAACGATCATTTGCCAGGGAATCAGGCAGACATGACTTCGCGGATGTCGCGGGCCAGTTCGCGCACGCGGTCTTCTTCGGTGTCCCACGAGCACATGAAGCGCGCGCCGCCCTTGCCGATGAAGGTGTAGAAACGCCAGTTCTTCGCGGTCAGGGCGGCAATGGCCGGTTCCGACAATTGCAGGAACACGCCGTTGGCCTGCACCGGGAACATCAGTTCGACGCCCGGAATGTCGCTGACCAGTTCAGCCAGCAGCTGCGCGCAGTGGTTGGCGTGGCGGGCGTATTTAAGCCAGGCGTCGTTTTCGAGGATGCCGACCCACGGTGCCGAGAGGAAGCGCATTTTCGACGCCAACTGACCGGCCTGCTTGCAGCGGTAGTCGAAGTCTTCCGCCAGTTTGTGGTTGAAGAACAGGATGGCTTCACCCACGGCCATGCCGTTTTTCGTGCCGCCGAAGCACAGCACATCAACACCGGCCTTCCAGGTCAGGTCCGCCGGCGAGCAGCCGAGGAACGCGCAGGCGTTGGAGAAACGTGCGCCGTCCATGTGCAGGTGCAGGCCCAGTTCCTTGCACGTGGCGCTGATGGCGCGGACTTCTTCCGGGGTGTAGACGCTGCCGACTTCAGTGGCTTGAGTCAGCGTGACCACGCGCGGTTTCGGGTAGTGGATGTCCTGGCGCTTGAGGGCGACTTCGCGGATCGACTGCGGGGTGATCTTGCCGTTTTCAGTGCCGGCGATCAGCAGTTTCGAACCGTTGGAGAAGAATTCCGGGGCGCCGCATTCGTCGGTTTCGACGTGGGCGGTTTCCGAGCAGATCACGCTGTGGTAACTCTGGCACAGCGACGACAGGGCCAGCGAGTTGGCGGCGGTGCCGTTGAAGGCGAAGAACACTTCGCAGTCGGTTTCGAACAGTTTGCGGAAATGATCGGACGCGCGTGCGGTCCATTCATCGTCGCCATAAGCGCGTTGGTGGCCGTGGTTGGCCTGTTCCATCGCAGCCCAGGCTTCAGGGCAGATTCCGGAATAGTTGTCGCTGGCGAATTGTTGGCTCTTGTCGGTCATGGCCGGCTTCCGTGGTCGAGACTCTTGTGAAGGCTCGTGGTCAATGAGGGTGCGCACTTTACCGAAGATCTTCCGGGGAGCACACGGGATGTCACATTCAGGAAATTACCAGTTTGTAGGACGATTATGCACCTGAGCAAACGCGACGGCGCGCTGGATCTGCTCAAGTGGCTGGCGCTGCTGAGCATGTTGCTCGATCACCTGCGATATGTCGGTTTCTCCGCCGATTGGCTGTATGTGCCGGGGCGGCTGGCGTTTCCGTGGTTTTGTCTGGCGATGGCGGCGAATCTGGCGCGCGATGGGTCGCGGAGGATGGAGTGGCGGTATCTGGGGTGGTTGTTGCTGTTCAGTGCGGTGAGCGAGATTCCGTATCGGTTGTACATTCCGGAGCCGGATACGTTGAATGTGATGCCGACGCTGGCGCTGGGTTTGCTGGTGGCGCGGGGGTGGCAGGATCCCTCGATCATGTCGCGATTGCTGGGCGTTGCTGCGCTGGTGTTGGCCGCTGTTTTCCCGGAGCGACTGATGTTCGGGTTCTTCGGCGTTTTGCTGCCGCTGGTGATGCTGCTGGTATTTCGCCGTCCGTGGTACTTCAGTCTGTTGCCGGGATTGGTATGCCTCGCAGCGAATCAATGGCAAGTGCTTTACGACTCGGCACGGTTCGGTAGCAGCGTCGCGATCCTTGGCATTGCCATCTGTCTGTTCGCGCCAATGCTCGGATTGTTCCTGTTGCGACATGTGCGACATCTCCAGCCACCGCCAATGCGCCGCTGGGCTTACGCCCTCTATCCTGGGCATTTCCTCCTGCTGCTACTTATCCGTCAAATCACCGCTTAACCCTGTGGGAGCTGGCAAGCCAGCTCCCACAGGGTTCTCCAGTGTTTTCGAGATCGAGTCTGGAAAACGCATTTCCAGCCATGTCGTAAACGCACCTTTGCGTGGCGCGCGCAGGCATTTGAGCTGTCTGCACCGGTCATACCATCGGCATCAAAGGGCACTGCCTTCATTGCCAGTGCCTTACCGAGACGAATGGCGCACAGATGCCGCTGGGAGAGACGCGATGTTCAGCAAGCAAGACCAGATCCAGGGTTACGACGATGCACTGCTGGCGGCGATGAATGCCGAGGAGCAACGTCAGGAAGATCACATCGAGCTGATCGCGTCAGAGAACTACACCAGCAAACGCGTGATGGAAGCGCAAGGCAGCGGCCTGACCAACAAATACGCCGAAGGCTATCCGGGCAAGCGCTACTACGGCGGCTGCGAGCATGTGGATAAAGTCGAAGCGCTGGCCATCGAACGCGCCAAGCAACTGTTCGGCGCCGATTACGCCAACGTCCAGCCGCACTCCGGTTCCTCGGCCAACAGCGCTGTTTACCTGGCGCTGATCCAGCCGGGCGACACCATCCTCGGCATGAGCCTGGCCCATGGCGGTCACCTGACCCACGGCGCCAAAGTGTCGTCCTCGGGCAAGCTCTACAACGCCGTGCAGTACGGCATCAACACCGACACCGGGCTGATCGATTACGACGAAGTCGAACGTCTCGCCGTCGAATCCAAGCCGAAAATGATCGTCGCCGGTTTCTCCGCTTACTCGAAGACTCTGGATTTCCCGCGCTTCCGTCAGATCGCTGACAAGGTCGGCGCGCTGCTGTTTGTCGACATGGCCCACGTGGCCGGTCTGGTCGCTGCCGGTCTGTACCCGAACCCGCTGCCGTACGCTGACGTGGTCACCACCACCACGCACAAAACCCTGCGCGGTCCACGTGGCGGGCTGATCCTGGCCAAGTCCAACGAAGAGATCGAGAAGAAGCTCAACGCTGCCGTATTCCCCGGCGCTCAGGGCGGCCCGTTGATGCACGTCATCGCCGGTAAAGCCGTGTGCTTCAAGGAAGCGCTGGAACCAGGCTTCAAGGCGTATCAGCAACAAGTCATCGACAACGCTCAGGCGATGGCCAGCGTATTTATCAAACGTGGCTACGATGTAGTGTCCGGCGGCACCGACAACCATTTGTTCCTGGTCAGCCTGATCCGTCAGGGCCTGACCGGCAAAGACGCCGACGCCGCCCTCGGCCGCGCGCACATCACCGTCAACAAGAACGCCGTGCCGAACGACCCGCAATCGCCGTTCGTGACCTCGGGCCTGCGCATCGGCACCCCGGCCGTCACCACTCGCGGTTTCAAGGTGACCCAGTGCGAAGTGTTGGCTGGCTGGATCTGCGACATCCTCGACAACCTCGGCGATGCCGATGTCGAGGCCAATGTTGCCCAGCAAGTGTCGGCCCTGTGCGCAGACTTCCCGGTTTATCGCTGAGTGTTCTGGAGTAACTGACTATGCAACGCTATTCGGGCTTCGGCCTCTTCAAACACTCCCTCAGCCATCACGAAAACTGGCAGCGCATGTGGCGCACACCGACGCCGAAGAAGGTCTACGACGTGGTCATTGTCGGTGGCGGCGGGCACGGTCTGGCGACTGCCTATTACTTGGCGAAAGAACACGGCATCACCAACGTCGCCGTGGTCGAGAAGGGCTGGCTGGGCGGCGGTAACACCGCGCGCAACACCACCATCGTGCGTTCCAACTACCTGTGGGACGAGTCGGCGCACCTCTACGAACACGCGATGAAATTGTGGGAAGGCCTGTCGCAAGACCTGAAATACAACGTGATGTTCTCCCAGCGTGGCGTCTACAACCTGTGCCACACCCTGCAGGACATCCGTGATTCCGAGCGTCGGGTCAGCGCCAACCGCCTCAACGGCGTCGACGGTGAGCTGCTCAACGCCAAGCAAGTCGCTGACGAGATTCCGTACCTCGACTGCTCGAAAAACACCCGCTACCCAGTGATGGGCGCGACCGTTCAGCGTCGCGGCGGCGTCGCCCGTCACGATGCCGTGGCCTGGGGCTTTGCCCGTGCCGCTGACGCCTTGGGCGTGGACTTGATCCAGCAGACCGAAGTGATCGGTTTCCGCAAGGAAAACGGCGTGTGCATCGGCGTTGAAACCAACAAGGGTTTCATCGGCGCCAAGCGCGTCGGTGTGGTCACTGCCGGTAACTCCGGGCACATGGCCAAACTCGCCGGTTTCCGTCTGCCGATCGAATCCAAG
>NZ_JBITSX010000013.1:38507-108898 GCF_044541255.1 Pseudomonas sp. NPDC085632
TTCGGCGCTCAGTACCGGGGTCAGCGTCTGGCTTGCGTACCTGTTGGCGCGCCGGCTCTGGAACAACCCGCGCATCAGCGCGGCTCGTACCCGGTGATCGAACACACCATTCAGGCCATCGTCGAGATGTTCCCGGTGTTGTCCCGCGTGCGCATGAACCGCCAGTGGGGCGGCATCGTCGACACCACGCCGGACGCTTGCCCGATCATTTCGAAAACCCCGGTCCCGAACATGTTCTTCAACTGCGGTTGGGGCACTGGTGGCTTCAAGGCAACGCCTGGCTCGGGCAACGTGTTTGCCGCGAGTCTGGCCAAGGGTGAAATGCACCCGTTGGCCGCACCGTTTTCCATCGACCGTTTCCACAACGGCGCACTCATCGACGAACACGGCGCTGCTGCCGTCGCCCACTAACAGGAGAAATCCCCATGTTGCATATCTTCTGTCCTCACTGCGGCGAACTGCGCTCCGAAGAGGAATTCCACGCATCCGGTCAGGCGCACATTCCGCGTCCGCTCGACCCTGGCGCCTGCACTGACGAGGAGTGGGGCGACTACATGTTCTTCCGCGACAACCCGCGCGGTCTGCACCACGAACTGTGGGATCACGTTGCCGGTTGCCGCCAGTACTTCAACGTCACCCGCGACACCGTGACCTACGAGATTCTCGAAACCTACAAGATCGGCACCAAGCCGCAATTCACCGACAAGGCTGATACGGCGAAAACAGCCACGACGGCGCTGGGAGAGAAGGTATGAGCCAGACCAATCGCCTGTCCAACGGTGGACGGATCGACCGTAACAAAGTGCTGAGCTTCACCTTCAACGGTCAGAGCTACAAAGGCTTCGAGGGTGACTCGCTGGCCGCCGCGCTGATCGCCAACGGCGTCGACATCATCGGCCGCAGCTTCAAGTATTCGCGTCCTCGCGGGATCTTCGCCGCCGGTGCCGAAGAGCCGAACGCGGTGCTGCAGATCGGCGCGACCGAAGCCACCCAGATTCCTAACGTGCGCGCCACGCAACAGGCGTTGTATCAAGGTCTGGTCGCGACCAGCACCAACGGCTGGCCGAGCGTCAACAACGACATGATGGGCATTCTCGGCAAGGTCGGCGGCAAGCTGATGCCGCCGGGTTTCTACTACAAAACCTTCATGTACCCGCAATCGTTCTGGATGACCTACGAGAAGTACATTCGCAAGGCCGCCGGCCTGGGCCGTTCGCCGACCGAAGTCGATCCGGACACTTACGACTACATGAACCAGCACTGCGACGTGCTGATCGTCGGCGCTGGCCCGGCCGGTCTCGCCGCTGCATTGGCAGCGGCGCGCAGCGGTGCCCGAGTGATTCTGGCGGACGAGCAGGAAGAGTTCGGCGGCAGCCTGCTCGACTCGCGCGAAAGCCTCGACGGCAAACCGGCGATGGACTGGGTCGCCAGCGTCATCACTGAACTGAAGAACACCCCGGACGTGCTGCTGTTGCCGCGCGCCACGGTCAACGGTTACCACGACCACAACTTCCTGACCATTCACGAACGCCTTACCGATCACCTCGGTGACCGCGCGCCGATCGGTCAGGTGCGTCAGCGTATCCATCGTGTTCGCGCCAAGCGTGTGGTGCTGGCGACCGGTGCTTGCGAGCGTCCGCTGGTTTACGGCAACAACGACGTGCCGGGCAACATGCTTGCTGGTGCGGTGTCGACTTACGTGCGTCGCTACGGCGTGGCCCCAGGCAAAAAACTGGTGCTGTCGACCAACAACGATCACGCTTATCGCGTCGCTTTGGATTGGCTCGATGCCAGTCTGCAAGTGGTTGCCATCGCCGATGCGCGTAGCAATCCGCGTGGTGCGTTGGTGGAAGAGGCGCGTGCCAAAGGCATCCGCATCCTCACCGGCAGCGCCGTGATCGAAGCCCGTGGCAGCAAGCGCGTGACTGCTGCCCGCGTGGCGGCGATTGATGTCAAAGCGCACGCCGTGACCAGTCCTGGCGAGTGGCTCGACTGCGATGTAGTTGCAAGTTCCGGCGGTTACAGCCCGGTGGTTCACTTGGCTTCGCACTTGGGTGGCAAGCCGACCTGGCGTGAAGACATCCTCGGTTTCGTACCGGGCGAAGCACCGCAGAAACGCGTGTGCGTCGGTGGCATCAACGGCGTTTACGGTCTCGGCGATTCGCTGGCTGATGGTTTTGAAGGTGGCGTGCGCGCTGCCGCTGAAGCCGGTTTCCAGACCGTCGAAGGTGTGCTGCCGAAAGCCCTGAGCCGCCACGAAGAACCGACGCTGGCGCTGTTCCAGGTGCCGCATGAAAAGAACACCGCACGGGCGCCGAAGCAATTCGTCGACCTGCAAAACGACGTGACCGCTGCGGCGATCGAACTGGCGACCCGCGAAGGTTTCGAGTCGGTCGAGCACGTCAAACGCTACACCGCGCTGGGTTTCGGCACCGATCAAGGCAAGCTCGGCAACGTCAACGGTCTGGCCATTGCCGCCCGTTCGCTGAATGTGACCATCCCGCAGATGGGCACCACGATGTTCCGCCCGAACTACACGCCGGTGACTTTCGGCGCCGTGGCCGGTCGTCACTGTGGGCACATTTTCGAGCCGGTGCGTCATACCGCGCTGCATGCCTGGCATGTGAAGAATGGCGCCGAGTTTGAAGACGTCGGTCAGTGGAAGCGTCCTTGGTACTTCCCGAAAAACGGTGAAGACCTGCACACCGCCGTGAAGCGCGAATGCAAAGCCGTACGCGACAGCGTCGGCCTGCTCGATGCCTCGACCCTCGGCAAGATCGACATTCAAGGCCCGGATGCGCGCGAGTTCCTCAACCGCGTGTACACCAACGCCTGGACCAAACTCGATGTGGGCAAGGCGCGCTACGGTTTGATGTGCAAAGAAGACGGCATGGTCTTCGACGACGGTGTGACGGCGTGCCTGGCCGACAACCATTTCGTCATGACCACCACCACCGGCGGCGCGGCTCGCGTGCTGCAATGGCTGGAGCTGTACCACCAGACCGAATGGCCGGACATGAAGGTTTACTTCACCTCCGTCACCGACCACTGGGCAACCATGACCCTGTCCGGGCCGAACAGCCGCAAGCTGCTCAGCGCAGTGACTGACATTGATCTGAGCAATGAAGCCTTCCCGTTCATGACCTGGAAAGAAGGGCTGGTCGGCGGTGTGCCGGCGCGGGTGTTCCGCATCTCGTTCACCGGTGAGCTGTCGTACGAAGTCAACGTGCAGGCCGACTATGCGATGGGCGTGCTGGAGAAAATCGTCGAGGCCGGCAAGCAATACAACCTGACCCCGTACGGCACCGAGACCATGCACGTCCTGCGGGCCGAGAAGGGTTTCATTATCGTTGGTCAGGACACTGACGGCTCGATGACCCCGGACGACCTGAACATGGGCTGGTGCGTGGGTCGCACCAAACCGTTCTCGTGGATCGGCCAGCGTGGCATGAACCGTGAAGATTGCGTGAAGGATCAGCGCAAACAGTTGGTGGGCTTGAAGCCGATCGATCCGAACGTCTGGCTGCCGGAAGGTGCGCAGTTGGTGTTCAACACCAAGCAGGCGATCCCGATGACCATGGTCGGCCACGTGACCTCCAGCTATGCGCACAACTCCCTCGGTTATTCGTTTGCCATGGGTGTGGTCAAGGGCGGTCTGAAGCGCCTCGGTGAGCGGGTATTTGCACCGCTGGCCGATGGCAGCGTGATCGAGGCGGAAATCGTTTCTTCGGTGTTCTTTGATCCGAAAGGTGATCGCCAGAACATCTGACACTGATCGTTCCCACGCTCTGCGTGGGAATGCATCCCGGGACGCTCTGCGTCCCAAGAGCGGACGCAGAGCGTCCATGGCGGCATTCCCACGCAGAGCGTGGGAACGATCAAGAATTCAGGAAGGTGCTTTATGACCACAGCCAACGTGTACCAACAACGCCCGACCACTGGGGCCCGTGCCGAGTCGTCGCTGCACCATGCCGACCTCGCCAGCCTGGTCGGCAAGGGCCGCAAAAACGCCGGCGTGATCGTGCGTGAAAAGAAACTCCTCGGTCACCTGACCATCCGTGGTGATGGCCACGATGCCGCGTTCGCCGCCGGTGTGCACAAAGCCCTGGGCATCGAACTGCCCGGCGCGCTGAGCGTTATCGTCAAAGGCGAAACCAGCCTGCAATGGATGGGCCCGGACGAGTGGCTGCTGATCGTGCCAAGCGGCGAAGAGTTCGCCGCTGAACAGAAACTGCGTGAAGCGCTGGGCGATCTGCACGTTGCGATCGTCAACGTCAGCGGCGGCCAGCAAGTGCTTGAGCTGAGCGGGCCGAATGTGCGTCAGGTGCTGATGAAATCCACCAGCTATGACGTGCACCCGAATAGTTTTCCGGTGGGTAAGGCGGTTGGCACAGTGTTCGCCAAGTCGCAGTTGATGATTCGGCATACGGCAGAGGACACGTGGGAATTGCTGATTCGTCGCAGTTTTTCGGATTACTGGTGGTTGTGGTTGCAGGATGCTTCGGCTGAGTACGGGTTGAGCGTTCAGGCCTGACAGATCAAGAGCTACCCCCTCACCCCAGCCCTCTCCCCCAGAGGGGAGAGGGGGAAAGGGAGCAGATTTGTGTAGTTTTCGAGACTGAGTTCGACCCGATATTTCAGGTCGGCGTAGCTCGAAAGAACAACTCGGTCAGTCCCCTCTACCTCCGGGAGAGGGCTAGGGTGAAGGGCAAAAATCCCCCAGACACCCGCACAAAGAACAGGAGTCACCGCACCATGAGCCGCGCCCCAGACACATGGATTCTGACCGCCGACTGCCCCAGCGTCCTCGGCACGGTGGACGCGGTCACGCGTTTTCTGTTCGAGCAGGGTTGCTACGTCACCGAGCACCATTCGTTTGATGATCGCCTCTCCGGGCGTTTTTTCATTCGCGTGGAATTTCGTCAGCCCGACGGCTTCGACGAACAATCCTTCCGCGCAGGCTTAGCCGAGCGCGGGCAGGCCTTCGGCATGATCTTCGAGCTCACTGCACCGAACTACCGGCCAAAAGTGGTGATCATGGTTTCCAAGGCCGATCACTGCCTCAACGACTTGCTCTACCGCCAGCGCATCGGCCAGTTGTCGATGGACGTTGCCGCGGTGGTGTCCAATCACCCCGATCTCAAACCGCTGGCCGACTGGCACCAGATTCCCTACTACCATTTCCCCCTCGACCCCAACGACAAACCATCGCAGGAGCGTCAGGTGTGGCAGGTGATTGAAGAGTCCGGCGCCGAACTGGTGATTCTCGCCCGCTACATGCAGGTGCTGTCACCGGAGTTGTGCCGCAAGCTCGATGGCAAGGCCATCAACATTCATCACTCGTTGCTGCCGGGCTTCAAGGGCGCCAAGCCGTATCACCAGGCTTACAACAAGGGCGTGAAACTGGTGGGCGCGACGGCGCATTACATCAATAACGATCTCGATGAAGGGCCGATCATTGCCCAAGGCGTCGAGGCGGTGGATCACAGTCACTACCCTGAGGATCTGATTGCCAAGGGGCGGGATATTGAAGGCCTGACTCTGGCGCGGGCGGTTGGGTATCACATCGAAAGAAGGGTGTTTTTGAACGCCAATCGCACGGTCGTTCTTTAGATCGCTAAAAGATCGCAGCCTTCCGCAGCTCCTACAGGGGGATGCGATTCATGTAGGAGCTGCCGAAGGCTGCGATCTTTTGATTTACCGAGCACTCAACGCGCTGCCTGCCTGGGCAACGCGGTTCCATAAAAACAACAGCGAGGTGAAAGCATGTCTGGCAATCGTGGTGTGGTGTATCTCGGCGCTGGCAAGGTCGAAGTACAGAAAATCGACTATCCGAAAATGCAGGACCCGCGCGGTCGCAAGATCGAGCACGGGGTCATTCTCAAAGTGGTTTCCACCAACATCTGCGGCTCCGACCAACACATGGTGCGCGGCCGTACCACGGCGCAGACCGGTCTGGTGCTGGGCCATGAGATCACCGGCGAGGTGATCGAGAAGGGCTCCGACGTTGAAAACCTGAAAATCGGCGATCTGGTCTCCGTGCCGTTCAATGTCGCTTGCGGGCGCTGCCGTTCCTGCAAAGAGCAACACACCGGCGTCTGCCTGACCGTCAACCCGGCCCGTGCCGGTGGCGCTTACGGTTATGTCGACATGGGCGACTGGACCGGTGGCCAGGCCGAATACGTGCTGGTGCCGTACGCCGACTTCAACCTGCTGAAACTGCCGGATCGCGACAAGGCCATGGAGAAAATCCGTGACCTGACCTGCCTCTCCGACATTCTCCCGACCGGTTATCACGGCGCCGTCACTGCCGGCGTTGGTCCGGGCAGCACCGTTTACATCGCGGGCGCTGGCCCGGTCGGTCTGGCCGCTGCCGCTTCTGCACGTCTGCTCGGCGCTGCGGTGGTGATCATCGGCGACGTCAACACCATCCGCCTGGCTCATGCCAAGGCGCAAGGTTTTGAAATCGTCGACCTGTCGAAAGACGCGCCACTGCACGAACAAATCGCTGCGTTGCTGGGCGAACCCGAAGTGGATTGCGCGGTGGACTGCGTCGGTTTCGAAGCCCGCGGTCACGGCCATGACGGTGCAAAATCGGAAGCACCGGCCACCGTACTCAACTCGTTGATGGGCGTGGTACGCGTCGCCGGCAAGATCGGTATTCCAGGTCTGTACGTCACCGAAGACCCGGGTGCCGTGGACGCTGCCGCGAAAATGGGCAGCCTGAGCATTCGCTTCGGTCTGGGCTGGGCCAAGTCGCACAGCTTCCACACTGGCCAGACGCCAGTGATGAAGTACAACCGTCAACTGATGCAGGCGATCATGTGGGATCGCATCAACATCGCCGAAGTGGTGGGCGTGCAGGTGATCAGTCTGGATCAGGCACCGGAAGGTTACGGCGAGTTTGATGCGGGCGTGCCGAAGAAATTTGTGATTGATCCGCATAAGTTGTTCAGTGCGGCGTAAGGCTTAAGCGCGATGCAAAACGGCGACTTCAGGGTCGCCGTTTTTTTGTTGCAAGCCCAGGTCAAAAGCTACCCTCATCGGAACGCCGCCCGCCCAGCCCTCTCCCGGAGGGAGAGGGGGCCGACCGAGGTGTCTTGCGTCGCACATCGACCTGAAAGATCGAGTCGACTATGGATTCAACGCAAGTCTTTCACGTCGGCGTATTACGTCAATATCCCACGGTCAGTCCCCTCTCCCTCGGGGAGAGGGCTAGGGTGAGGGGCTTGCTTCAAAGGGCTGCCAAGGCACCCTGATAAAGAACCGGCCCCGTCGGGTGCCCTGTCGGCGAACCACCTTTCGGCTCCAGACTGACTGCCAGCGCAATCGGTTTCCCGATCAACACCTTCTGCGCCTCACTCAACTCAACCTTGCCTTTGCCCCCCGCCGGAATTACACCCAGCGAGATCGGCTTGCCATCCGCCGGTATCGCCCACAGTTCCAGGCTGCGATCCGCATCAACCGCCGCCAGCGTCAGCGGCTCGACTTGCAGATAATCCGCATGCGCCTCGACCTTCAGTGCCGGCTGCGCATCGGCGCTCAGCAGAGTGGCGCGGTAGCGGGCGTCGTCGCGGTTATAAAGTGAGCCGAAGAACACCAGCACGGCAATGGAGCAGACCGCAGCGGTGAGTCGCAGCCAGTTCCAGAACGGCCGTTTCTTAGGCACATGCAGCACTTGCGGTTCAATCCGCGCGGTAATGCTGTGCCACACACGCTCCGGCACCGGTTGTTCCGGCAACGCTTCGGTCAAAGAGGTCAGGCTTTCCTGCCATTGCGCCACTTCAGCTCGCAACACCGCGTCGTCCAGCAGCAATTGTTCAAACCGCCGCCGCGCTGGCGCAGACATCAGGCCGATGGCGTAATCGGCAGCGAGGGCGCGGCGCAGGGCAGGGGTCTGGTATTTCATGATTCAAGGCACCGGCGCAGACGTTCCATGCCACGACGGATCCACGATTTCACCGTTCCCAGTGGCGTGGCCAGGTGTTCGGCGAGTTCCGTGCACGACAAACCCTGAAAGTACGCCACAGTGATCGACTGGCGCTGCATGCCGTCGAGGGTTTCCAGACAGCGGTTCAACGCACGGGCCTCGCGGGCGCTGCTCAATTGTTCATGGGCGGAGGGGCTTTCGTCCGGCAGGGCGTCCTGTTCGAGGTCAGTCAATGGCCGGTCGCGATGTTTGCGCAACTGATCGATGGCCTGATTGCGGGTAATGTTGATCATCCAGGTCAGCGGTGCCGACAGGTGTGCTTCGTAGCGCGAGGCGTTGTTCCAGATGCGCACGAAGGCTTCCTGCAGCACTTCTTCGGCCAGATCCGTGCGGCCCATGAAGCGCAGGGCGACCCCGTGCAAGCGCGGGCCGACGCTGCGATAGAGCGTTTCGAAGGCGCGACGATCGCCCAGTGAACACTGGGCCAACAGCTTTCGCAACTGATCGGTGTCGGCGATGGAAATGACAACTCTCCAGGCAAGAGTGAGCGCGCGAGGGCGAGACTCGGAATGTTCACAGGCTAGTTCAGCGACAGCGGTTGTGCCATTCATCGCGAGGGTGTCCGGGATTTCACGTTTTATATACGCAGGCCGGATGAAAATGGATGCACCGCGCCGGAACATGCCGGCGGATACCCGGTCAAACCGGCAGTTTCGCCGCCCGTTCTACGGGTGGTTTTCACAGCGCAAGAGGATGTCTGAATGAAGATTTCACGCGGTATTGCCATGGCTTCGCTGATGACCCTTGCGGCCAGCCCGGTGTTCGCCGGTTTCAGTCTGGACGACGTGACCAAGGCGGCTTCGAGCATGCAGGGCGGCAACGCGGCCACAGCCGCCGCACCGACCTCGGAAACCGCCGGTCTGCTGCAAGCGGTCACCGGTCTGGGGGTTACCCCGCAGCAAGCCGTTGGCGGCACCAGCGCCATGCTTGGTCTGGCGAAGAACCAATTGAGCAGCACTGATTATTCGCAATTGGCCAAAGAAGTGCCGGGCATCGACAAACTGTCGGGCGGTAGCGGCAATCTGGCGGCGTTGAGCGGGCTGCTCGGTCAGTCCGGCAAGTCTGCCGGTCTGGAAAACGCGCTGGGCAACGTCAAGGACACCAATGACCTGAACAACGCTTTCGGTGCGTTGGGCATGGACAGCGGCATGGTCGGCCAGTTTGCCCCGGTGCTGCTCAAGTATCTGGGTGATCAAGGCGTCGGTGGCCCGCTGCTGCAAAGCCTGGGCAGCATCTGGGGCGCCGGCACCGGTAGCTGAGTCAGCGGCGCTCGCTGCGCAGTTCGGCGATGCGCTGATCTTTCTCGTTCCAGAGCTGGTTGACCCAGCTCTGGACCTTCTCGCGAAACACCGGATCATTCTCATAATCGCCCTGCCACAGCGCCGGGTCGAGTTCGCGGGTCTTGATGTCGATGATCACGCGCGGCACGTTGCCGCTGATCAAATCCCAGAAGCCCGGGATTTTCGCCTGTGGATAAACCACGGTGACGTCGAGAATCGCATCCAGCTGTTCACCCATCGCCGCCAACACAAACGCCACGCCGCCCGCCTTGGGTTTGAGCAAGTGGCTGAACGGTGATTGCTGTTCGGTGCTTTTCGCCGCCGTGTAGCGCGTGCCTTCCAGATAATTCACCACGGTCACCGGCTGGCGCTTGAACAGCTCGCAGGCCTGTTTGGTGATTTCCAGATCCTTGCCGGCCAGCTCGGGGTTTTTCGCCAGAAAGGCTTTGGTGTAGCGCTTCATGAACGGGTAATCCAGCGCCCACCACGCCAGCCCCAGGAACGGTACCCAGATCAGTTCTTTCTTGAGGAAGAATTTGAAGAATGGCGTGCGCCGGTTGAGCGTCTGGATCAGCGCCGGAATGTCGACCCACGACTGGTGATTGCTGACCACCAGATACGAGGTGTCGCCGCGCAAGTCTTCGCCGCCGCGAATGTCCCATTGAGTGGGAATGCACAGGCGGAAAATCAGCTTGTCGATTTCGGCCCAGGTCTCGGCGATCCACATCACCGCCCCCGACGCGTAATCGCGCCAGCGGCCTGGTGCGATCAGTTTGAGCAGGGCAAACACCAGCAATGGCCCGATCAGGATCAGGGTGTTGAGCAACAGCAGCAGGGTGACGAAACAGCCGGTGAGCAGGCGGCGCATAAGCAACTCTTTGCAAACGGATGGGCGCGCCATGATAAGCAGCTTCGCGCGACAGGCCAAATCGGTGGTGACGAATGTTTCACTTTAGTCGCGTTAACCTGATCGTTCCCACGCTCTGCGTGGTAACGCCGCCCGGGACGCTCCGCGTCCCTGTGACGCAGAGCGTCACTGGATGCATGCCCACGCAGAGCGTGGGAACGATCAAGCGCGCAACGGTCTAAAATCCCGTTGCCCAACCTCTCAAGGAAGCCCCTTACGTGAAATCCCTCCTTGCACTGTTTGCCCTCGTCGCCCTGCCAGTCATGGCCGCCGAGCCGACCCTGTACGGGCGCTACGAATACATCGCGCTGCCGGAAATCGGCGGCGAAGTGCTCAAGGCCAAGATGGACACTGGCGCGCTGACCGCCTCGCTGTCGGCCAAGGACATCGAAACTTTCACCCGCGATGGCGACGACTGGGTGCGTTTCCGCCTCGCCACCAAGGACGCCAGCAACAAGGTTTATGAACACAAGGTTGCGCGCATCAGCAAGATCAAGAGCCGCTCGGATGAAGAGGACGAGGGCGAAAGCACCGAAGTCGCCAAGCGCCCGGTGGTCGATCTGGAACTGTGCCTGGGCAACGTCAAGCGCACCGTCGAGGTCAACCTGACCGACCGCAGCAACTTCAATTATCCGTTGCTGATCGGTGCCAAGGCCTTGCGCGAGTTCGGCGCGGCAGTGAATCCGGCGCGTCGCTTCACGGCCGACAAGCCGGACTGCTAAGTGGTCTCATTGACGTAACGTCAGGCTTGGGGCACCGTTCGCGCACTCAACCATGGGCTCGGACGCCATGCCTCATATCCTGATTGTCGAAGACGAAGCGGCGATTGCCGACACGCTGATTTTTGCCCTGCAAGGCGAGGGATTCAGCACCACGTGGCTGAGCCTCGGCGCGGCGGCGTTGGAGCATCAGCGGCAGACGCCTGCCGATCTGATCATCCTCGACATCGGCCTGCCGGACATCAGCGGCTTCGAGACCTGCAAACAGTTGCGACGCTTCAGCGAGGTGCCGGTGCTGTTCCTGAGTGCCCGGGATGCCGAGATTGATCGCGTGGTGGGCCTGGAAATTGGTGCCGACGACTACGTGGTCAAGCCGTTCAGCCCTCGAGAGGTGGCGGCGCGGGTCAAGGCCATCCTCAAACGCATGGCACCGCGTCCCGTCATTGAAGCCAGTTCAGCGCTGTTTCGTATTGATCCGGAGCGGATTCAAATCCTTTATCGCGGCCAGACCCTGAGCCTGACCCGCCACGAATTCCGCCTGCTGCAATGCCTGCTCGAACAACCCGAGCGGGTGTTCAGCCGCGAGCAATTGCTCGACGCGCTGGGCGTCGCCGCGGACGCAGGCTACGAGCGCAGCATCGACAGCCACATCAAAAGTGTGCGCGCCAAACTGCGTCTTGTGCGTGCCGACGCCGAGCCGATCCAGACCCATCGCGGCCTCGGTTACAGCTACAGCCCGGGGCACAGCTGATGTCACTGGGGTTGCGGATATTTCTGGTGTACGTGCTGTTTGTCGGCCTCACCGGCTATTTTGTGCTCAACACGGTGATGGAAGAAATCCGCCCCGGCGTGCGCCAGTCCACCGAAGAAACCCTGGTCGATACCGCCAACCTGATGGCAGAAATCCTCCGTGACGATTTCAAGGCCGGCACCCTCAGCGAGAACCGCTGGCCCGAGCTGCTGCGCGCGTATGGCGAGCGCCAGCCGCAAGCGACCATTTGGGGCTTGCCGAAAAATCAGGTCAACCACCGCATCTACGTCACCGACGCCAAAGGCATCGTCGTGCTCGATTCCAGTGGCGTCGCGGTCGGGCAGGATTACTCGCGCTGGAACGACGTTTACCTGACCCTGCGTGGCGAGTACGGCGCACGTTCGACTCGCAGCGATCCGGACGACGCGAGCTCGTCGGTGATGCACGTCGGCGCGCCGATCCGCGATAACGGCAAGATCATCGGTGTGGTCACCGTGGCCAAGCCCAACAGCTCATTGCAGCCGTATGTCGATCGAACCGAACGGCGTTTGCTGTTTTACGGTGCCGGTTTGATCGGACTCGGTCTGCTCTTTGGCGCATTGCTGTCGTGGTGGCTGAGCCGCGCGCTGCACCGACTGACCGGTTATGCCCAAGCGGTGAGCGAAGGTCGGCGGGTGGAAGTGCCGCATTACCGTGGCGGTGAACTGGAACAACTGGCCACCGCCGTGGAGCAGATGCGCACACAGCTGGAAGGCAAGGCCTACGTCGAGCGCTATGTGCACACGCTGACCCATGAACTGAAAAGTCCGCTGGCGGCGATTCGTGGCGCGGCGGAGTTGCTGCAAGGGGACATGCCGCCGGTTCAGCGCCTGCGCTTTGTCGGCAACATCGACAGCGAAAGTGCGCGGATGCAGCAGTTGATCGAACGGTTGCTGAATCTGGCCCAGGTTGAACAGCGTCAGGGTCTTGAAGAGCGGGTCGCCGTGCCTTTGGCAGTGTTGGTCGATGAGTTGCTGCAAGGGCAGGCGGCGCGGATCGAGGGTAAGCAGTTGCGGGTCGAGCAGGCGATTGCAGCGGATCTGTTGCTGATCGGCGAGCCGTTTTTGCTGCGTCAGGCGTTGGGTAATCTGCTGGAGAATGCGCTGGATTTCACCCCGGTTCAGGGGCTGCTACGTTTCAGTGCCGAGCGGGTTGGCGAGCAGATCGAATTTCGATTGTTCAATGAAACGGCGCCGATTCCTGACTACGCTTTGCCGCGTTTGACTGAGCGTTTCTACTCGTTGCCGCGTCCGGACAGTGGGCGCAAAAGCACGGGGTTGGGGCTTAACTTCGTTGAAGAGGTGGTCAAGTTGCATAGTGGGGCGATGCAGATTCGCAATGTCGAGAACGGTGTGGAAGTGACATTGCGCTTGCCTTGATACCGTCAAAAGTTCGCAGCCTTCGGCAGCTCCTACATTGGATTGCGTACACCTGTAGGAGCTGCCGAAGGCTGCGATCTTTTGATCTTTCCACACAATCTCCATATTCACCCCACATTCCCCTCATACAGCACCACCAGACTCTGCCCATCCAAACAGGGAGAGTCCCATGAACAAGAATCTGACGATAAAGCTCGGCGCCATCGCCCTGCTGATCCTGCTGTTATTGATCCCGCTGCTGATGATCGATGGCGTCATCGACGAGCGCCAACAGTTGCGCGACGGCGTGCTTGAAGACATCGCCCGCAGCGCCAGCTACAGCCAGCAACTGAGCGGGCCGGTGATGGTGGTGCCGTATCGCAAAGTGATTCACAACTGGAAAACCAACGACAAAACCAACCAGCGCTACGACGAGCCGAGCGAAGAGCGCGGCCGTTTGTACTTCCTGCCGGAGCGTTTCGAGCTCGACGGCCAGGTGCAAACCGAACTGCGTGCGCGAGGCATTTATGAGGCGCGGCTGTTCCACGCCGACAACCGCATCAACGGCCATTTCACATTGCCTGCGCAATTGGGCATCAAAGAAGACTTCAGCGATTACCAGTTCGATGCAGCGTTTCTCGCGGTCGGTATCAGCGACATTCGCGGCATCGAAAATGCGCTGAAGCTGGAGCTTGACGGCCAGCGCCTGGACTTCGTTCCGGGCACCCAGGTCGGTTGGCTTGGCGAAGGTGTGCGAGTGACGTTGCCGCTGCTCGACACCAGTAAAACCACCGAGCTGAGCTTTGGTTTTGACCTGCGCCTGCAAGGCACCGGTTCGTTGCAAGTGTTGCCGGTGGGCAAGACCAGCAGCGTCAGCCTCACGGCCAATTGGCCACACCCCAGTTTCATCGGCAATTTCCTGCCGGCCAAGCGTGAGATCAACGATCAGGGTTTCAGCGCCGATTGGCAGACCACGTTTTTCTCCACCAACCTGCAAGACGCCATGAGCCGTTGCGTCAGCGGCAATGATTGCGAGGCGTTCAACGGTCGCAGCTTCGGCGTGAGCTTCGTCGATCCGGTGGATCAGTATCTGAAGAGCGACCGGGCGATCAAATATGCGCTGCTGTTCATCGTCCTGACGTTCGCTGGTTTCTTTCTGTTCGAAGTGCTCAAGAGTCTGGCCGTGCACCCGGTGCAATACGCGTTGGTCGGTGTCGCGCTGGCGCTCTTTTATCTGTTGCTGCTGTCGTTGTCGGAGCACATTGGTTTTGCCCCAGCGTATCTGCTGTCGGCCAGCGGTTGTGTGTTGTTGATCGGGTTTTATGTCTGCCATGTGTTGCGCAGCGTGCGCCACGGTTTGAGTTTTTCGGCGGGGCTGGCGGCGTTGTATGGCCTGCTTTATGGATTGTTGAGCGCTGAGGATTACGCGCTGCTGATGGGCTCGTTGCTGCTGTTCGGTCTGCTCGGTGTGTTCATGGTGCTGACGCGCAAACTGGACTGGTACGGGATCGGGCAGAAGCCGGCCAAGCCGTTGGAGTTTGATGTGGGGGCGATGCAATGAGTCGGTCGCTGGGATTGCGTGAGGATCAGTGCTGGAAGGATGAGTTGGTGACGCGGATTATCGGGTTTTTGCCTGTGGAACCGAGGTGGTGCCATCGCTGGCAAGCCAGCTCCCACAATGAGTTCGGTGATGACACAAATCCCCGATCTACCACAAATCCTGTGGGAGCTGGCTTGCCAGCGATAAGGCCGGAACTGGCGCCGCCGATTTAAGGCTTGGGCATGGTCGCGATCATGGACGGTCGCTGACTCACTTCAAAAAACCAGTTGGCCAGTTGCGGGTTGGCGTCACGCCAGCCCAGATCCGGAAAGCGTAAATCGAGATAACCCAAGGCACAGGCCACGCTGATCGCCGCCACGTCGAAATGGCTGGTCAGCTCGGCAATCGCCTCCTTTTCAAGTACAGCGAGGGCGCGGCGGATCTTGTCGCGCTGGGCTTCGAGCCATTCGTCCCAATGCTTTTCCGGAGCACGCAGGACCATTTCATAACGCACCATCACCGACGCATCCATGATCCCGTCGGCCATCGAAGCGAGGGTCAGACGCCGCCATCGAGCCGCGCCTTCGCGGGGGATCAACGGATTGCCGACGTGTTGCTGGTCGAGGTATTCGAGGATGACGCGGCTGTCATGGATGACATTGCCGTCGGCCAGGCGCAGTGCAGGGATCTTGCCCAGCGGGTTGTCGAGATTGAGCTCGGCGCTCGGGCTGACCGGGCTCAGCACGCAGTCTTGCAGGGCGACGCGATCCTGCTGACCGGTTTCGTGCAGCACCACCATTACTTTGCGCACGAACGGGGAGAGGGTGTTGTGGTACAGGGTCATGCTGGGTGCGGACATTGGCAAACCTCGGTGATCGTCGAAGAGCAGGTGGTTAGCCTAGTCAGAACCGCGATGGCTGGCGAGGGAATTTATGGCGCCCATCCGGCCGCCATCGCTGGCAAGCCAGCTCCCACAGGTGTTTGCAGTGAACACACATTTCAGGCCCAGCAGAGATTCTTGTGAGAGCTGGCTTGCCAGCGATGAGGCCATCACCGACAGCACAAAAACTACCTGCGCAGCAACAATCCCCTGATCGCCAGAACGGCCGGAACACCCAGCCCAACCCAGCTCAACGCATCCCAAATCCCATCTCCAAGCAACGCTGCAAACAACCCCGCCGCACTGAGCAGCGCGATCACGATTGGCGTGCTGAATACCTTCCAGAAATTCGACTGACGCGGCTTCATGCAGACGCCTCCGCCGTTTCCAGCACAGGCTTGGCCGCTTTGCGCCGTACCACCCACAGATACACGCCACTGCCGAGCACAATGATCGTCAACACATCGAGCGTGGCCCAGAGAATCTTCATCGGCATGCCGCCGTAGTCGCCGAAGTGTAGGGGTTGCGACATGCCCATGGCGTCCATGTACCACGGTCGTTCGGCCACGGCAGTGACCTGCAGCGTGGTGGCATCGATCAGCACCGGCGTCAGTAGATGCGAGGTCAGGTGCGTGCCGCCCTTCATGAACACCGAGTAATGGTGCTCACTGGAAAAGCGTGTGCCGGGGAAGGCAATGAAATCCGGCTTCATCCCCGGTGCCACTTCGGCGGCGATGTCGAGCAAACGCGTGGCCGGCGCCAGATGCGTCAGCGGAGGTGCATCGCGGTAAGGTTCAATCAGCGCAGTCAGTGCTTCATTGCGCCAAGCGGCGATCAGCAGGTCGGCGCAGGCGCTGATCACGCCGGTCACGCCGACCACCAGCGCCCAGGTCAGGGTGACCACGCCAATCAGGTTGTGCAGGTCGAGCCAGCGCAACCTTGTCGACTTGTCCTGGCGTACGGTGCCGAATTTCAAACGACGCATGAACGGCAGGTACAGCACCGTCCCGGAAACAATCGCCACGACAAACAGCAATCCCATGAACGCCAGCAGCAGCTTGCCCGGCAGCCCGGCGAACATGTCGACGTGCAGGCGCAGGATAAACAGCATCAGGCCGCCGTTGGCCGACGGTGTTTCCAGCGCCTCTCCGGTACGCGCATCGAGCATGAAGGTGTGCGATGAGTTCGGTTCGGTGCCGGCGGTTTTCGCCATGATCGTCAGCACGGCATTCGGCTCATCGTCGTCGAAACCGAAGTACTGCACGACTTCCTCGGGACGATATTTTTCCGCTGCTTCGACTAACTGCGCCAGATTCAGCCGTGGCGTGTCGGCCGGCATCTCGCGCACTTCGGGCGCATCGCCGAGCAAGTGCTCGATCTCGTGATGGAAAATCAGTGGCAGACCGGTCAATGCCAGCATCAGCAAAAACACGGTGCAGACCAGGCTGGTCCAGGTGTGGATGAACGACCAGCGACGGATTGTTTTACTTTTCATTTCATGACCTTCAAAAACACCAAAGCCGTCCACGAAGGACGGCCTGGTCACAGGGCCTGTTTCAGCTCAGTTGCTTACCACTTGTAAGTGGCGCTGGCGACGACGCTGCGCTGGTCGCCGTAGTAGCAGTAGAAGCTGTCGCAGGTGGAAATGTAGTCCTTGTCGAACAGGTTGGTCGCGTTGAGTGCCAGCGATGCGCCTTTGAGGCTGTTGTCCAGACGGCCGAGGTCATAATGCACGCTCGCGTCGAACACGGTGTAGGCATCCGCCTTGCCCAGCCAAGTGTTGGCCTTGTCGCCGTAGGTGTTGCCGGTGTAACGCACGCCACCGCCAATGCCGAAGCCGTCGAGCACGCCGGCGTGCCAGGTGTAATCGGTCCACAACGATGCTTGCTGGTTCGGCATCAGTTGCAGGCGATTGCCCTTGTCGACGCCATTCTGCACTTCGGATTTGGCCAAGGTGTAGGCAGCGATGACTTTCAGGTTGTCGGTCACGTCGGAAACCGCTTCCAGCTCCAGGCCTTTGACTTTCACTTCGCCAGTCTGGCTGGTGATCGATACGTTGTTGACGAAGGTGTTGACCGAGACGTTCTTCTGGGTGAGGTCATACACGGCGGCAGTCAGCAGGGTTTTGCTGCCCGGGGGCTGGTACTTGATGCCCAGCTCCCACTGCTTGCCTTCGGTCGGTTTGAGCGATCCGGTCGAGGTGGCGTCGGCGCCCGTGGTCGGCTGGAAGGATTCGGCGTACGACAGGTACGGCACGAAACCGTTGTCGAACACGTAGCTGAGCGCGGCGTTGCCGCTGAAGGCTTTGTCACGCTGAGTGTTGGTGGCATCGCCCTTGTTGATGAACTTTGTGCTGGTGTGCACCCAGTCTTCACGGCCGCCGAGGGTCAGGCGCCACTGGTCGAGGGCCATCTGGTCCTGGATGTACAGGCCGGTCTGGTAGGTCTTCTGGTTGTAGTCGTAAAACGCCGTCGAGCGCGCCGGGCGCACGATCGGCTGACCGTAGATCGGCGTGATCACGTTGGTTGGCAGGCCATCACCGAAGATCGAGGTGTAGTTGGTGTTGCTGCGCTGGTGATCCAGACCCAGCAGCAGGGTGTGGCGGATGTCACCGGTGGCGAAGTCGGCCTGGAAGTTGTTGTCCACGGCGAACTGGCTGATGTCTTCGTCGACGCTGGTGCTGGTGCGGTTTACGTTGCCCTGATCGTCAACTTGCGCGAACGGATAGGAACCCGGCGTCAGCGACTGGAACGACAGATCCGACTTGGTGTAGCGCAGGTTCTGCTTGAACTGCCAGACATCGTTCAAACGATGTTCGAAGGCATAGCCCAGCGCGTAGTAGGTGCGGTCGTAATATTCCCAGTCCGGATCACCGAGATTCTTGTGGTGGGAAATATCACCGAACGGTGACTTGATCTTGGTGCCCTGCACCGGCAGGAACTGGCTGGTGATGCCGGTATCGTCGCGGGTGAACTGGCTCAGCAGGGTGAACTTGGTGTCGTCGTCGATGTTCCAGGTCAGGCTCGGCGCGATGTTGTAGCGTTTGTTGTCGACGTGATCGACCTGCGTGCCGCTGTCGCGCACCACGCCGCTGAGTCCGTAGAGAAACTGGCCGGCGTCATCGATCTTGCCGGTGCTGGCGAAGTTGATCTGGCGATGGTTGTCGCTGCCGTACTGCAACTGGATTTCGCTGCTGGCTTCGGCGCTTGGGCGACGGCTGACCATGTCCAGCAGGCCGCCCGGTGGGGTCTGGCCGTAAACCGACGAGGCCGGGCCGCGGAGCAGGGCGAGGCGGTCGAGGTTCCAGGTTTCCTGTTTCGGGTTGGCGTACACGCCTTTCGGCAGCGGCAGGCCGTCGAGGAATTGCGTCGGTTCGAAACCGCGTACGCGCAACCAGTCGGCGCGGGTATCGCTGCCGTAGCTGCTGGCGGTGATGCCCGGCATATAGCGCACGGCGTCATCGAGGCTGTGCACGCTGCGGTCGTCCATTTGCTGGCGGGTGGCTACCGAGATCGAACGCGGTGCTTCGACCAGCGCGGTGTCGGTCTTGGTGCCGGCGGCGGTACGGGTGGCGGTGTAGCCTTCGACCGGGCCCCAGGCACTTTCAAAGTTTTCCACGCCGATAACCGATGTTTCCGGCAGGGCCAACGTCCCTTCAGGCACGGCCACCAGGGTGTAGGTGCCGGTGCTGCTTTGTTCCAGTTGCAAACCGGTGCCACGCAGGGCCGCGCGCAGAGCGCCCGCCGCATCGTACTGGCCGCTCACCGGGGCCGAGGTCTTCCCCGCTGCCAGCGACGGGCTCAGCGACAGCGCAATGCCGCCCTGGCTGGCGATCTGATTCAGGGTGGTCGACAGCGGCGCCGCCGGCAGGTTGTAGGCGCGCACGCTGGACGCTTGTTCAGCGGCGAGCAACGGACTGCTGATCAGCGGCGCGCTGAGCGCGATGGCGACGGCCAGCAGACTGGGGCGCAACAAGGTGTCTAGCGAACGGGACATACGGCGGCTCCTGAATGGAAATATTTCTCAATTGCCTGTGTGCCGGATGAAAAGCAGAAAGTGATAGGGCTGGATGAAAATAATTTCGATTAACTGAAAGTGCAGGCTGTAGGAGCCTCATCGCTGGCAAGCCAGCTCCCACAGGTTTCAGTGCTGTTAACAAAATTGATGCTCACCGCAGATCCCTGTGGGAGCTGGCTTGCCAGCGATGGCGGCCGCGCAGGCGCCACACTACTCAGGCTTGATATCAGCCTTCGCGACGGTCACCCAATACGGCGTATGCCGCTCGATCTGCACCGGCAGGGTCGGCAGCAGCGCGCTCAAGGCCTTATCGGTGTCATGCAGCGGGAAGCTACCGGTAATCCGCAGATCCGCCACTTCCGGCGCCACGCCCAGATGCCCGCGACGATAACGCCCCAGTTCATGCACCAGATCGCCGAGGCGCGCGTTATCCACCACCAGCATGCCACGCGTCCAGGCGTCGGCACCGGGATTGAGCGCGACAATCGAGCCCAGCCCGTCACTGCGCAGCAGCACTTGCTGGCCTTCATGGAGAATTTGCTCTTCAGGGTTGGATTGCGGGTGCGCCGCGACCGCCGACTGCAACACGCTCAGGCGTGTGCCTTCGTCTTCACGCTTGACCAGAAACCGCGTGCCCAAGGCACGCATGCTGCCTTCGCGGGTTTCAACGATGAAGGGCCGCGGATCGCCGTGACCGGTCTCGACGAGAATTTCGCCTTCCTGCAACACGATCAGTCGGCGTGTCTCATCGAAGCGCACATCCACCGCACTGTGAGTATTGAGATTCAGCACGGTGCCGTCAGCCAGGCGCACGGTGCGCTGCTCACCGGTAGCGGTGCGCTGATCGGCGAGCCAGTAATCCAGCGGCATAAACCGTTCACTGGCGAACAACCCCAGACCCACGATCACCACCACGCTGGCCAACCCGCTGCCAAGCTTGCGTACCCGCCGGCGAATGCCCTCACGCGATTGCAGCAGTGCACTGCGCGCTGGCCCTTTGGCCACGCTGAAACGCTGATCGAGCATGCCCAGCTGCCGCCAGGCGCGGGCGTGTTCTTCGTTGGCCGCATGCCATTTGGCGAACTCTTCGCGCTCCAGCGGACTGCTCGAATCGAGGGTCAGTTGCCAGGCAATCGCCGCATCCAGTACATGCGCCGGTACGGGACTGGAACTGGCCGGACTCACGTCGGTTCACCGTACAGGGCGATGTAGCACTGACGAATGCCTTGCGCCAGGTACTGACGCACGCGCGGCACCGAGACGCCGAGCTTGTCGGCGATCTCGGCATGGCTGAGCCCGTCGAGGCGGTTATAAAGAAAAGCGGCACGGGCCTTGGTCGACAGTTTGCCGAGCAAGCGGTCGATGGCTTTGAGGTCTTCGAGGATCATTTGCTGTTCTTCCACCGAGGGTTGTTCGCCTTCGGGGATCAGCATCAATTCGGTGAGGTAAGCCTGCTCCAACGCCGCGCGGCGGAAGTAGTCGAACAGCAAGCCTTTGGCGATTGCCACCAGAAAGGCGCGCGGTTCGCGGGGTGTCAGCATTTCATCGCGCCCGAGCAGGCGGACGAAAGTGTCCTGGCTCAGGTCTTCGGCACGTTGCGGACACGCCACATTGCGCCGCAGCCATGCCAGCAGCCAACCACGATGGTCACGATACATCGCACCGACGAGCTCACTGTGAGGGCTTGGGACTGACGACACCGGACATCACCGATTGGGAAATGTTAACTAACGCGAATTGTTCGCGATTGTGGCAGAGGTGGGAATGGTTAGCAATTGGCCACTGGTCAGGTGGGCGTTTAAAGGCGGGCCCTCACCCTAGCCCTCTCCCGGAGGGAGAGGGGACCGATCGGGGGATATTCAGGAGATACACCGACCTGAGCGATCTTTAGTGAATCCATAATCGACTCGTTTTTTCAGGTCGATGCAAGTCTTCAGGCGACGCGGTCGGCTCCCTCTCCCTCGGGGAGAGGGCTGGGGTGAGGGTGCTTCTAAAAAGAAGGCGCCTGCTGCCGCCGCTTCCACTGACTCAACCGCTGCTGCAAATTCAACGGACTATGAATCTGCTGCCCCCGCGCCCGGCTGAACAGAATCAACGCCAGCTCCGCCGTGGCCAGCGCATCGGCACTCGCATTATGCCGCTCGAACACCTCAAGCTTGAACCAGTCGATCCACTCATCCAGCCCGGCCTCACGAATCTGCGCATGTGGACACACCAGCGGCGCGATATCAGCGACATCCAGAAACACTTGCTGCAATTTGTGCCCCAGATGCTCCTTTAATGCGCGGCCCAGCATGTGCTGATCAAACGGCGCATGAAACGCCAGCACCGGGCTGTCACCGACAAACTCCATGAACTCCAGCAACGCCTCGGCCGGTTCACTGCCCGCCGCAATCGCGTTCGGCCCCAATCCGTGAATCAACACGCTGGGGCTGAGCTTCAATTCCCGGCATTGCAGCGTCCGCTCGAACTGCTGACTGAAATCGATCGCGCCGTCCTCGATCACCACCGCGCCAATCGACAGCACGCGATCCTTGTTCAGGTTGAGCCCGGTGGTTTCCAGATCCAGCACCACCCAACGTTGTTCGCGCAGCGTGCATTCGCTCAGCTCGGTGATCGCCGGCAGCTTCGTCAGACGCTGCTGAAAATCTGCCGGCAGCACCGGACTCGCCGGGCGCAGCCACGAGAACAGACTCATAGCTGATACCGCAAGGTCAGGCTGCTTTGCAGGCGTTGAGCCTGACGCAGGGATTCACGCAGGATGCGCCGGTCCAGATGGTTGAGGCTGTCGGGGTCGACACGGTTGGAGTAGGGCAGGTTTTCCCGCGTCTGCAGTTGATGTTGTTGCATGCGCGTTTGCTGAATGAAGTGATAGGCCTCTTCATAAGCCGCGCCATCCAGCCGCTCGATCACTTCTTTTTCGACCAACTGACGGAAGCGTTCGAGGGTGTTGTTGGTATCGATGCCATTGGCCAGCGCCAGCAGTCGCGCGCCATCCACGAACGGTGTCAGCCCCTGTACCTTGAGATCCAACGTGGCTTTCTCGCCATTCTTGCGCGCCAGCACGAACTCGCGGAAACGCCCCACCGGTGGACGATTGCGCAAGGCGTTCTCGGCCATCATGCGCTGGAACAAACGGTTGTCGCCGACCTGCTCCAGAATGCCCCGGCGCAGTTGTTCGCAGCTCGTTTCATCGCCCCAGACCACGCGCAGATCGAAATAGATGCTCGACCCAAGAAGATTTTCAGGCGTCGCCTCACGGATAAATGCCGCGAAGCGTCGCGCCCATTCTGCTCGCGACAAACACAGCTCGGGGTTGCCGGCCATGATGTTGCCTTTGCACAGGGTGAAGCCGCACTGCGCCAGGCTCTGGTTGATCTGCTGGGCAATCGGCAGCAGCTTGCCGCGAATCTCCGCCGCATGCGCAGCATCGCGGGCATCAAACAGAATGCCGTTGTCCTGATCGGTGTGCAGGGTCTGCTCGCGCCGGCCTTCGCTGCCGAAACACAGCCAACTGAACGGCACGCCGGGATCGCCTTTTTCGGCGAGGGTCAGTTCGATCACCCGGCACACGGTGTGGTCGTTGAGCAAGGTGATGATGTGGGTGATCTGCGTCGAAGACGCGCCGTGGGCGAGCATGCGTTCGACCAGTTGGCCGATCTCGCCGCGCAGGCTCACCAGTTGTTCAACGCGCTGGGCGCTGCGAATCGTCCGCGCCAGATGCACCAGGTCGACTCGTTGCAGCGAGAACAGATCGCGCTCGGAAACCACGCCACACAGGCGCTGATCCTTGACCAGACAGACGTGCGCAATGTGCCGTTCGGTCATGGCAATCGCCGCATCGAACGCGCTGTGATCCGGCGACAGATAGAAGGGCGCGGGCGTCATGTGTTGCTCGATGGCTTCACTGAAATTGCCGACGCCTTCAGCCACGACATGGCGCAGATCGCGCAGGGTAAAAATGCCCAGCGGTGCCCTGTGTTCATCCACCGCAACGATGCTGCCGACCTGCTGCTCGTGCATCAACTTTACCGCCTCACGCAACGGCGTGTCGGGGCTGCAGGTCACCGGATGACGCATCGCCAGTTCGCCCAGTCGGGTGTTCAGCGAGTACTGCGTGCCGAGGGTTTCCACGGCTTTTTGCTGCACTTGCTGATTGACCTGATCAAGCAGACTGCTGACCCCGCGCAAGGCGAAATCACGGAAGGCGTTGGACAGGGCGAACAGCTTGATGAACGCCAGTTTGTTCAGTTGCAGGCAGAACGTATCTTCGCCGGCCAGATGCTCGGTGCGCGTTGCGCGTTCGCCGAGCAATGCAGCCAGCGGAAAGCATTCGCCGGTGGTGATTTCAAACGTGGTCTCGGTGCCGGGCTTGGTGATGTGCTGACGTTCGCCGACCACCCGACCCTGTTTGACGATATAGAAGTGTTCGACCGGGCCGTCGGCGGGTTTGATGATGCTTTCGCCCTGGCCATAGAAACGCAGCTGACATTGTTCCACCAGATACGCGAGGTGGGCGTGTTCCATCTGATTGAAGGGCGGGAAGCGCTGGAGGAATTGCAGGGTGCCCTGAATGTTCTGCAATACCGCGGTTTTCCCTGCCTGGGTGAAGGCGTCCGCTTTACTCATAACCATTACCGCAGTCTTTTTTGAATTGTTGTTGTCGGATCGTTGCAGCCATGGTCGGCCCCTGCGCGCGGGGTGCCCATTGGACGTAAGTCTAGGTTTTGCCACCATTGGCGCAGTTTCAGAGATGCCCTACGCAAACAGTCGGAAATTCCCTGTATTACCCCCTTGGAAAAAAATCCGACGAAGTGCACATTGAAGCTCTGCCCCGCGATGTCTGACCACTTGCCAAGGGATTGTTTTGAACATTTAGAGAACGCCATGTCCGACCACGATATTTTGAGCGATGCCGAGCGAGAAGCGCTCAGTGCAGTCATGCTCGAACCTGACCTGCCGCCGCAGCGTGTACTGATCGTCGATGACGACAAGGACGCCCGGGAGCTGTTGTCGGAGATTCTCGCGTTGGATGGCATCCGTTGCATGACCGCCGCCAGTGGTGAAACGGCGCTGAAGATGCTCGAAGAAAAACCTTCGATCGGGCTGGTCATTACCGATCTGCGCATGGGCAATGTCGGTGGCCTCGACCTGATTCGCCAGGTGCGAGAATCGGTGCGGGCGGCGATGCCGATCATCATTGTCTCGGGCGATGCCGATGTGAAGGATGCGATTGCGGCGATGCATTTGAGCGTGGTGGATTTTCTGCTCAAGCCGATTGATACGGGCAAGTTGTTGGCGCTGGTGAAACATGAATTAGGCATCGAGCCTTAGAAGCCCCTCACCCTAGCCCTCCCGAAACGTCGGACCGCCCAGAGGGAGAGGGGACTGACCGAGGTGGATGTTCGAGGTACACCGACCTGAGATTCCTCAGTCGAACTCAGGGTTTGAAAAGCACCAATATCTGCTCCCTTGCCCCTCAACCCTTGGCAATTCCTGAGCCGAACTCAGATTTTGAAAAGCATATAGATCTGTTCCCTTTCCCCCTCGCCCCCGTGGGGAGAGGGCTGGGGTGAGGGGGATCGATCTCAAGCCCACCACAAATACAGCCCAAACCGCACAAACAAAAAAGCCCTGATCTCTCGACCAGGGCTTTTTCACATCTACGCAAATTTACAGACCGTTAGCCGCCTTGAACTCGCGACGACGACGGTGCAACACCGGCTCGGTGTAACCGTTCGGCTGCTTGGTGCCTTCGATCACCAGTTCGACCGCCGCCTGGAAGGCGATGTTGCTGTCGAAGTTCGGTGCCAGCGGACGGTACAGCGGGTCGTTGGCGTTTTGACGATCCACCACCGGCGCCATGCGCTTGAGGCTTTCCATCACTTGCGCTTCGGTGACCACACCGTGGCGCAGCCAGTTGGCGATGTGTTGGCTGGAGATACGCAGCGTGGCACGGTCTTCCATCAGGCCGACGTCATTGATGTCCGGCACTTTCGAGCAACCCACACCCTGGTCGATCCAGCGCACCACGTAACCGAGAATGCCCTGGGCATTGTTGTCCAGTTCGTTCTTGATCTGCTCTGGCGTCCAGTTCGGGTTGACCGCCAGCGGGATGGTCAGGATGTCGTCGACCGAAGCGCGAGCACGTTTGGCCAGTTCGGCCTGACGGGCGAACACGTCGACCTTGTGGTAGTGCAGCGCGTGCAGTGCTGCGGCAGTCGGCGAAGGAACCCAAGCGGTGTTGGCGCCGGCCAGCGGGTGAGCGATTTTCTGCTCAAGCATCGCCGCCATCAGGTCGGGCATTGCCCACATGCCTTTACCGATTTGCGCGCGACCTTGCAGGCCGGTGCTCAGACCGATATCGACGTTCCAGTTTTCGTAGGCGCCGATCCACTTCTCTGCCTTCATGTCGGCCTTGCGCACAACCGGGCCGGCCTCCATGGAGGTGTGGATTTCGTCGCCGGTGCGGTCGAGGAAACCGGTGTTGATGAACACCACGCGCTCGCTGGCGGCTTTGATGCAGGCCTTGAGGTTGACCGTGGTGCGGCGTTCCTCGTCCATGATCCCGACTTTCAGCGTGTTGCGCGTAAGGCCCAGCACGTCTTCGATGCGACCGAACAACTCGTTGGTGAACGCCGCTTCTTCCGGGCCGTGCATCTTCGGTTTAACGATGTAAACCGAACCGGTGCGGGTGTTACGACGCGAGGTGTTGCCGTTGAGGTTGTGCATCGCCGCGAGGCAAGTGACCAGACCGTCGAGGATGCCTTCCGGCACTTCGTTGCCGTCTTTGTCGAGGATCGCGTCGATGGTCATCAGGTGACCGACGTTACGCACGAACAGCAGCGAACGACCGTGCAACGTCACTTCACCGCCATTCGGCGCGGTGTAGGTGCGATCCGGGTTCATGGTGCGGGTGAAGGTCTGGCCGCCCTTGGACACGGATTCCGACAGATCGCCCTTCATCAGGCCGAGCCAGTTGCGGTAGATCACCACTTTGTCGTCAGCATCGACGGCGGCGACGGAGTCTTCGCAGTCCATGATGGTGGTCAGTGCCGCTTCCATCAGGATGTCTTTGACGCCGGCGGGGTCGGTCTGGCCAACCGGGGTGGTGGCATCGACCTGGATTTCGAAGTGCAGGCCGTTGTGTTTCAGCAGGATGGCGATTGGCGCGTTGGCGTCGCCCTGGAAACCGATCAGTTGCGCATCGTCGCGCAGGCCAGCGTTGCTGCCATCCTTGAGGGTGACTAGCAGTTTGCCGTCAGCGATCTTGTAGCCGGTCGAATCAACGTGAGAACCCGCAGCCAATGGTGCGGCTTCGTCGAGGAACGCACGGGCGAAGGCGATGACTTTGTCGCCACGCACCTTGTTGTAGCCTTTGCCTTTTTCCGCGCCACCGTCTTCGCTGATCGCGTCGGTGCCGTAGAGGGCGTCATACAGCGAACCCCAACGGGCATTCGAGGCATTGAGAGCGAAGCGGGCGTTCATCACCGGCACAACGAGTTGCGGGCCGGCGGTACGGGCGATTTCATCATCGACGTTTTGTGTCGTTGCCTGGAAATCAGCCGCTTCTGGCAGCAGATAACCGATTTCTTGCAGGAAGGCTTTATAGGCCACGGCGTCGTGCGCCTGACCGTTGCGTTCCTGATGCCAGGCGTCAATGCGTGCCTGGAAGTCATCGCGTTTGGCGAGTAGGGCTTTGTTCTTCGGCGCCAGGTCATGAATGACCTTGTCGGCACCTTCCCAGAATTTGTCGGCGGTGAGGCCGGTACCGGGAATGGCTTCGTTGTTCACGAAGTCGAACAGGACTTTGGCGACCTGCAGGCCACCGACTTGAACGTGTTCAGTCATTGCTTGCCTCACTCTGCTCAGCTATTTCGCTTTTCAGCTCTTCAATTTGACAATGAAGCCTCTGGCCATTTAAACCACAAACCTGCCGACCAGTACATGCCATTGCTGGCGGCTGGGCTGGGACCAATCAACGGCTTGGGGCCTTGCTGACGGGGCTTTCAGGGTTGCGAACAGGCCTTGGGCAGACATCGATCCAGCGTTATGTAGTGCGCGCTGCGGCATACTACATGATGAGTTGCGCTTGTGAAAATCAGACTAATTACGTCGTTCTGCGACCTCATGTCGCATTGCGGTCACATCGCGGAACGGGATGTTCTCAAAAAACCGATGGATTGTTCCAGCTAAATATAAAAAGTTGTACACGATTTGTCTTTTCGGGCGTCTGAGGCGGCTGACCATCCCTTGCCTATACTTGCCCTTCTACAACAAAAGTCATGACAAGAGGGCTGCGCCATGGACCATCTCGTACTCACCGTTTTCGCCCCGGACAAGCCCGGGCAGGTCGAGCGCATCGCCCAATGCATTGCCGAACACGGCGGTAACTGGCTGGAAAGCCGCATGTCGCGGATGGCCGGGCAGTTCGCCGGGATTCTTCGAGTGGGGGTACCGGCAGAGGCTTACGACGAATTAGTCGATGCCTTACAAGCCCTGTCGACTCATGGCATTCGCGTGCTGATCGCCGAAAGCGGTATCGAACAATCCTGCACCTGGAAACCTATCGCCATGGACCTGGTGGGCAATGATCGTCCGGGGATCGTGCGCGATATCACGCGGTTGTTGAGCGAGCAGGGTGTGAATCTGGAAAGGTTGGTAACCGAAGTGCGTCCGGCGCCGATGAGCAGCGAGCCGTTGTTTCATGCCGAGGCGATTCTCGCGGTGCCGCTGACCTTGTCGCTGGACGTCCTGCAGTCGCGTCTGGAAACCCTGGCTGATGATCTGATGGTAGAACTGGTGTTACGCACAGACGTTTAAGCGTCGGTCAGGTTATCCAGTTTAAACGTGCACCTGCCTGTGGATAACCTGTAGAGACACCCCGCAACGCGAGGCCTGCCGTGGCTTTGCAGCAGGTGATCAAAAAACCGCCAACATTCAGTGACTTGCACACAAACGGCGGGGATCACGCTGTGGATAACCTTGGGAAGGAACGATGCAGGCCACGAGAATCGTGGCCTGTGAAGGTTTGTGCGTTTTTTGATCAGCTGCGCCGACGCAAACTGATCACCGCATCGACGCTATAAACGGCCAGACCGGCCCAGATGAAGATAAACGCCACCAGTGTGCTGGACGATAGATGCTCACCGAACAGCAACACCGCTTGCAACAGCACCAGGGTCGGCGCCAGGTATTGCAGGAAGCCGATCGTGGTGTAAGGCAAGTGGCGCGTGGCGGCGTTGAAGCACACCAGCGGGACCAACGTAACCGGTCCGGCGGCCACCAGCCACCAGGCTTGAGACGTGGTCCAGAACTCAGGCTGGGCGCTGGTCGCGGTCTGGTTGAAGAGCAGCCAGGCGATGGCAATCGGCACCAGCATCCAGGTTTCCACCACCAGCCCCGGCAACGCCTTGACCGGCGCCTGTTTGCGGATCAAGCCGTAGAAGCCGAAGGTCAGCGCGAGCACCAGCGATACCCACGGCAGACTGCCGACCTGCCACACCTGTTGCGCTACACCGACCGCCGCCAGACCGACCGCGATCCACTGCATCCGCCGCAGGCGTTCGCCGAGAATCAACATCCCCAACAGCACGTTTACCAATGGGTTGATGTAGTAACCGAGGCTCGCTTCGAGCATGCGCCCGTTGTTTACCGACCATACGTAGGTCAGCCAGTTGGCCGCGATCAGCGTACCGCTCAAGGCCAGGATCGCCAGTCGCTTGGGATTGTCGAGCAACTCGCGCAACCAGCCCGGGTGTTTCCACACCATCAGCAACAGCGCACCAAACAGCGCCGACCACAACACCCGATGGATGATGATCTCGACCGCCGGCACTTCGGCAATGGCTTTGAAGTAGATTGGGAACAGGCCCCAGATGATGTAGGCACTCAGGCCCAGAATGTACCCGCGACGCGGGTTGGCGGCTTGCATGCAGAATCCTTGCTCAGGCAGCTGACAAAGGGGGGATTGTAAGGAGCTTGTATAGATGTGTCGTGTCAGAAAGCGAAAAGATCGCAGCCTTCGGCAGCTCCTACAGGGATATGCATTCCAAGGTAGGAGCTGCCGAAGGCTGCGATCTTTTGATCTTTTGATCTTTGATTTTGATCAGAAGAGTTTCAGTGGCTCTTCATTCAGCGCCGACAGTTGCTCACGCAACGCCAACACCTGATCGCCCCAATAACGCTCGGTGCCGAACCACGGAAAGCTGTGCGGGAACGCCGGGTCATCCCAGCGCCGAGCGAGCCAGGCGCTGTAGTGCATCAGGCGCAGGGCGCGCAGCGGTTCGATCAGCGCCAGTTCGCGCGGGTCGAAGTCGTGGAATTCGTTGTAGCCATCCATCAATTCCGACAACTGCCCCAGACATTCCTGGCGGTCGCCAGCGAGCATCATCCAGATGTCCTGCACCGCCGGGCCCATGCGGCAGTCGTCGAGGTCGACGATGTGGAACATCTCGTCACGGCACATCATGTTGCCAGGGTGACAGTCGCCGTGCATGCGGATGTTCTGGTGCGGCGTGTTCGCGTAGGCATCTTCCACGCGCTTGAGCAGGTCACGGGCGACGGACTCGTAGGCCGGCAGCAGGCTTTTCGGAATGAAATTGCCTTCGAGCAAGGTGTTCAGCGAGGCGTGGCCGAAGTTCTGCACGGCGAGGGCTTCACGGTGTTCGAACGGCTTGGTTGCGCCGACCGCGTGAATGCGCCCGAGCAACTGGCCGAGGCGATACAGCTGATCAAGATTACCCGGCTCCGGCGCACGGCCACCACGGCGGGGAAACAGGGTGAAGCGGAAACCGGCGTGCTCGTGCAGGGTTTCGCCGTTGTGGATCAACGGCGCCACCACCGGGATTTCGACGTCAGCCAGTTCGAAGGTGAATTTGTGTTCTTCGAGGATGGCTTCGTTGGTCCAGCGTTGTGGGCGGTAGAACTTGGCGATCAGCGGCTCGGAGTCTTCGATGCCGACTTGATAGACGCGGTTTTCGTAGCTGTTGAGCGCCAGGATGCGCGCATCGCTGAGGAAGCCGATGCTTTCAACGGCATCGAGCACGAGGTCGGGGGTAAGGGTTTCAAACGGGTGGGCCATGCTGACTCCTGCGCGCAGCAGGCTGCCGCGTCCGGCCCAGCATGGTAGCGCAGATGGCAGGCCCTTAGGGGTTTGGTGTCTGGGCTGACGCCATCGCTGGCAAGCCAGCTCCCACTAGGTCTTGCGCAAGACCTTGTGGGAGCTGGCTTGCCAGCGATGAGGGCCTGTCAGGCGCCGACGATCCCACCATCCTCACGGGTAATCGCCATCACCGAAGACCGCGGCTTGCCATTCGGCAAATGCTCAGGGAAGGTCGAACCACCGTTCTCCCCCGGATGCTGAATCCCGACAAACAAAGTCTTCTGATCTGGCGAGAAGCTGATCCCCGTCACCTCGCAACCAATCGGCCCGACCATGAACCGGCGAATCTCGCCGGTCTTCGGGTCGGCGCAGAGCATCTGGTTATTGCCCATCCCGGCAAAATCCCCGGCATTGCTCGAGTCACCATCGGTGAGAATCCACAAGCGACCGGCCTTGTCGAAGCCCAGACCATCCGGGCTGTTGAACATGTTCTGCGGAGTAATGTTCTTTGAGCCGCCTTTCGGCGTCCCGGCATGCACGCCCGGGTTGCCAGCGACCACAAACAGATCCCAGGCAAACGTCTTCGAAGCGTGATCATCGCGGTCGGTGCGCCAGCGCAGGATCTGCCCGTAAACGTTTTTCTCTCGCGGGTTCGGTCCGCCCACTGGCTGGCCGTCTTCGCCACGCTTGGCGTTGTTGGTCAGGGTGCAATAAACCTGGCCGTCCTTGGGGCTGACGACGATCCATTCCGGACGGTCCATGCGTGTTGCGCCAACCACACTGGCAGCGAGGCGCGCGTGGATCAACACTTCAGCCTGATCGGCAAAGCCGCTGCTGGCATCGATGCCGTTCTTGCCGTGGGTCAGTTCGATCCACTGGCCCTGGCCTTTCGGGTGATCGGGGTTGTTGTCGCCATTATCGAATTTCGCCACGTACAGGGTGCCGTGATCGAGGATGTCGCGGTTGGCCTTGGCGTTGCGGTGATTGATGCGGTCGCGGCTGACGAATTTGTAGATGAACTCACCACGTTCGTCATCGCCCATGTACACCACGGCGCGACCGTCATCGGTCTCGGCCAGAGCGGCGTTCTCATGCTTGAAGCGGCCCAGCGCGGTGCGTTTGACCGGGGTCGATTGCGGATCGAATGGATCGATCTCGACCACCCAGCCATGACGGTTGAGTTCGTTGGGGTTCTTCGCCATGTCGAAGCGCGGGTCGTACGGGTGCCAGTTGATCTCGCGGCTGGCGACCGAAACGCCGTAGCGCTTTTGCGCCGGGTCGAACTGCTGCTGGGCATTGCTGCTGCCGAAGCAGTCGGTAAAGTTTTCTTCGCAGGTCAGATAGGTGCCCCACGGCGTTTTACCGTTGGCGCAGTTCTGGAACGTGCCGAGGACTTTTTTGCCGTGTTTGTCCGCAGCGGTTTTCATCAGGTCATGACCGGCCGCCGGACCGCTGATGCGCAGTGGCGAGTTACCGTGAATGCGGCGGTTGTAGCGCGAGCCCTGAACAAACTGCCACTGACCGTTCTTGCGTTGCACTTCGATCACCGAGACACCTTCGCAGGCCAGCGCCTTGCGCACGTCTTCGGCCGATTGCGGCATGCCGCCGTGCGGGTAGAGGTAGCGATAGTTGGTGTATTCGTTGTTGATCGCCATCAGCGCGCGGTTGCGATCGTCGGGGAAGGCGAACAGGCTCATGCCGTCGTTGTTGTCGCCGAATTGCACTTCCTGTGCGGCGGCGGTGCCGTTGCCGCTCGGGTCGAACGCCGGGCCGTTCTTTTGCAGGGGCTGGCCCCAACTGATCAGGACTGAAGATTTGTAGCCTTTGGGCAGTGTGATGACGTCGGTGGTCGCGGCAGGAATGCTCTCGAAACCGAGCAAGCGACTGTTACCGGCGCTGACTCCGGCGGCCAGCGCGCTGCGGCTCAACAGGCTGCCGCCGAGGAACATTGCCGCACCGCACAGCGCACCGGCGCCGATGAAACCGCGACGGCTGAGGCCGACCATTTTTTCCAGGTCAGTGGATTGGTTTTCTTCTAATAGGCTCACATCAGGCTCCCTGCTTGGTTTTGGCAGCCACCTTAATGAGCGTCGATGACGCTTTCGTTGCAGCGCTCGATTAGAGCGGTGTACCGATGAGCACGTTGGACGGTGAAAACTGCACCTGCACCGGTTGTTCGACGGTCAGGCCACGGGTGCGCAAGTCCAGTGGCTCGGCCAGGGCGCAGAGGGTATGGCCGTTGGGCAGGGTAATGCGAACTTCGCTGGGGCCGTCCTCGGCGTCGAGAATGGCTTCGATGGTGCCCTGTAGAAGATTGTGACCAGACGTTGCAGATTGCTCGCTGCCCAGCAATTCCAGCCAGCCAGCCTTGATCAACGCGACCACTTCGGTGCCGGTTTGCAGCTCCAGATGGACGGTGCTGTCGTGGGTGATCTGCGCGTCGAGGCACAGCCCTTCGGCCAGCTCGAGGCGGATCAGATCGTTGCGGCCCTGCGCCTCGATCGCCACGACTTTGCCGTGCAATTGATTGCGCGCGCTGGTTCTGAGCATCAAGCGACCGAGCAGGTCGAGGTCGCTGGCGTCTTCCGCTGCTTCCAGCACCTGGGCCTGCAAGGCCTGCAGCTTTTGATACAGGCGCAACACGCGTTCGCCTTCGCTGGACAGTTTTGCACCGCCACCGCCCTTGCCGCCCACGGCGCGTTCGACCAATGGTTTCTGCGCCAGGTTGTTCAGCTCATCGATGGCGTCCCACGCGGCTTTGTAGCTCAGGCCTGCGCTCTTCGCGGCGCGGGTGATCGAGCCCTGTTCGGCGATGTGTTGCAGCAAAGCGATGCGCTGCGGACGGCGGACGATGTGCTGGGATAACAGGGAAGGCATGGACATGGATGGATGCTTTTTAGCTGTGGCGGTGGGGGGTGAAGTTGGCCGCTTGCAACGCGAGAGTCAAGCCCGACACAGAACCCTGTGGGAGCGAGCTTGCTCGCGAAAGCGGCGTGTCAGTCAACAGTGATTTTGAATGTTCTGGCCCCTTCGCGAGCAAGCTCGCTCCCACAGGGGTTATGTGTTGGCTTCAACTTCCGGGTTTCGGCGTGCGCGCCAGGCAATAGACATCGACCCGCGCAGCGCCAGCGTCCATCAATAGACGCGCAAGCGCCTGCGCCGTGGCGCCAGTGGTCAGCACATCATCAACCAGCGCCAGATGCCGACCTTTCACCTGCGCATCCGGCATGAGGTTGAAAGCATTACGCAGATTGCGTTTACGCGCCTTGGCGTCGAGATCCTGCTGTGCGTCAGTCTCCTTGACTCGCCGCAGAACCTGTTCTTCGCACGGCAGATCCAGCGACTGACTCAACCACCTCGCCAGCATCGCAGCCTGATTGAATCCTCGTTGACGCAGACGTTTACGCGCCAGCGGCACCGGCAACAACGCATCGGGCCTCGGCAAACCTTCGTCGAAGCGATGTTGCAGGTATTCCCCGAGAACGTCGGCGAGCAGGTGGCCAAACGGCCATGTCGCGTTGTGTTTAAAGCGCGTAATCAGACTGTCGACAGGGAAACCATACAACCAAGGCACGACCACCTGCTCGAACGCAGGCGGCTCTAGCAGGCACTCGCCACAGGTCAGGCCCGCTGCGGCCAAGGGCAAAGCGCAGGTGACGCACTGCTCGCCGAGCCAAGGCAGATCAGTTTCGCAGGCGCTGCAGATTGGCATTTGTGCTTCTGCCGGTTCATCGCAGAGCAGGCATGTCTGTACATTATTTAAACAGATGTAAACCGGTCCTTCGTATCGTGGTTGACAGCGCATGGCTCTTCCTTAAATATGCCGAACATCCGTGTAGCACCTGTGGGTATTTCGTTCCCGCAGCCGCAAGCCAAGCATAACCAAGGAATTACCCATGAGCGCGAGCACCACTGCCACCCTGCGTCACGACTGGTCTCTGGCCGAAGTCAGAGCACTCTTCGTACAGCCATTCAACGACTTGCTGTTCCAGGCGCAAACGGTGCACCGCGCACATTTCAACGCCAACCGCGTGCAGGTTTCGACCCTGCTGTCGATCAAGACCGGCGCCTGCCCGGAAGACTGCAAGTACTGCCCGCAGTCCGGTCACTACAACACCGGCCTTGAAAAAGAAAAGCTGATGGAAGTGCAGAAGGTCCTCGAAGAGGCAGCACGCGCCAAGGCCATCGGTTCGACACGTTTCTGCATGGGCGCGGCATGGAAGCACCCGTCGGCCAAAGACATGCCGTACGTGCTGAAAATGGTCGAAGGCGTGAAGGCCATGGGCCTGGAAACCTGCATGACCCTCGGCCGTCTCGACCAGGATCAAACCGAAGCACTGGCCAAGGCCGGCCTCGATTACTACAACCACAACCTCGACACGTCGCCTGAGTTCTACGGCAGCATCATCACCACCCGCACCTACAGCGAGCGTCTACAGACGCTGGCGTATGTACGTGAATCGGGGATGAAGATCTGCTCCGGGGGCATCCTCGGCATGGGCGAGTCGCTGGACGACCGCGCCAATCTGCTGATCCAGTTGGCCAACCTGCCGGAGCATCCGGAATCGGTGCCGATCAACATGCTGGTGAAAGTCGCCGGTACGCCGCTGGAAAACGCCGAAGACATCGACCCGTTCGACTTCATCCGCATGCTCGCCGTGGCGCGCATCCTTATGCCGCAATCCCACGTGCGCCTGTCCGCTGGCCGCGAAGCGATGAACGAGCAGATGCAGGCGTTGGCGTTCTTCGCTGGGGCCAACTCGATTTTCTACGGCGACAAGTTGCTGACCACCGCCAACCCGCAGGCGGACAAGGACATGCAGTTGTTTGCGCGCCTGGGTATCCAGCCGGAGGCTCGTGAAGAGCATTCCGATGAGGTGCATCAAGCCGCGATCGAGCAGGCCCTGGTGGAGCAGAAGAGCAGCGAGCAGTTCTACAACGCCGCCGTCTGATCGCCCCACGGATTCCATGTAGGAGCTGCCGCAGGCTGCGATCTTTTGCTGTTGTTTTTTAAAAGACGAGATCAAAAGATCGCAGCCTTCGGCAGCTCCTGCACAGTCATTTTTCAGATGTGAGGCCTGCATGTCTTTCGATCTCGCCGCACGCCTTGCTGCCCGTCGTGCCGAAAATCTTTATCGCCAGCGACCGCTGCTCGAATCCCCGCAGGGACCTGAAGTGGTGGTCGACGGCAAACCCTTGCTCGCCTTTTGCAACAACGATTACCTCGGCCTGGCCAATCACCCGCAAGTGATCGAAGCCTGGCGCGCCGGCGCTGAACGCTGGGGCGTCGGTGGCGGTGCGTCGCATCTGGTGATCGGCCACAGCGGTCCGCATCATGCGCTGGAAGAAGCACTGGCTGATCTCACCGGGCGCCCGCGTGCTTTGTTGTTCACCACCGGTTACATGGCCAATCTTGGCGCCGTTACGGCGCTGGTCGGGCAGGGCGATACAGTTCTGGAAGATCGCCTCAATCACGCTTCGCTGCTGGATGCGGGGTTGTTGTCCGGTGCGCGTTTCAATCGCTATCTGCACAACAATGCGGACAGCCTGGCCAAACGTCTGGAGAAAGCCACCGGCAACACGCTGGTGGTCACTGACGGCGTGTTCAGCATGGATGGCGATCTCGCGAATCTGCCGGCGCTGGCCCGTGAAGCCAAGGCCAAAGGTGCCTGGTTGATGGTCGATGATGCTCACGGTTTCGGGCCGCTCGGCGCGAACGGCGGCGGCATCGTCGAACATTTCGGATTGAGTCAGGAGGATGTGCCGGTGTTGGTCGGCACCCTCGGCAAAGCCTTCGGCACCGCCGGGGCATTTGTCGCAGGCAGCGAAGAGCTGATCGAAAGCCTGATCCAGTTCGCCCGCCCGTACATCTACACCACCAGCCAGCCGCCGGCGCTGGCCTGCGCAACGCTGAAAAGTCTGGAGCTGCTGCGCACTGAACACTGGCGTCGTGAACATCTGCGGACGTTGATCGACCAGTTCCGCCGTGGCGCCGAGCAGATCGGGCTGGAACTGATGGACAGCTTCACGCCGATTCAGCCGATCATGATTGGCGATGCCGGGCGCGCGGTGCGGCTGTCGCAGATGTTGCGCGAGCGCGGGTTGATGGTCACCGCGATCCGCCCACCCACCGTGCCCGCCGGCAGCGCGCGGCTGCGCGTGACCCTGACCGCCGCCCACAGCGAGGCGCAGGTGCAGCTATTGTTAGAGGGACTGGCCGATTGCTTTGCCCAACTGACGTCGGAGCCAAGCCATGCGTGATCGCCTGATTCTGCTGCCCGGTTGGGGTCTCGGTGTGTCGCCGATGGAACCCCTTGCCGCCGCTTTGCAAGGGCTCGACGAACATCTGAAGGTTGAAATCGAGCCGTTGCCGGAACTGGATTCCAGTGATCTGCAAGACTGGCTCGAGGAACTCGATGAAAACATTCCTCAAGACGTCTGGCTGGGTGGCTGGTCGCTGGGCGGCATGCTTGCGTCCGAACTGGCGGCACGGCGCGGCGAGCGTTGCTGCGGGTTGCTGGCGCTGGCGAGCAATCCTTGTTTTGTTGCCCATGAACAATGGCCGAACGCGATGCCGGGCGAAACGTTCGATGCGTTTCTCGCCGGTTGTCAGACCGATCCGCGGATGACCCTCAAACGGTTTTCGCTGCTCTGTGCTCAAGGTGCGCAGGATCCGCGCGGCCTGTCGCGGTTGATGTTGGGCGGCGCACCGCACACTGCGCCGGCTGCATTGATGGCGGGACTGGAATTGCTCGCGCAGATGGACACACGCGAAGCACTGCAAGCCTTTCGCGGTCCGCAATTTCATCTGTTCGCGGGACAGGATGCCCTGGTCCCCGCGGAAGCGGCGGGGGCGTTATTCGCCCTGTTGCCGGATATCGAAATGGGTCTGATCGAACAGGCCTGTCATGCGTTTCTTCTGGAAGACCCCCATGGACTGGCGGGCGCTATCCAGGCTTTTCTACACGAGTGCGGTGATGACTGATTTGTCTCTTGTTGCGCTGCCTGGCGGCTTGCCTGACAAGCGTCAGGTCGCGGCTTCTTTTTCTCGCGCGGCGGCCAGTTACGACAGCGTCGCCGAATTGCAACGTGATGTTGGTACGCAGTTGCTGCAGCGCTTGCCGGTGGATTTCGTACCGTCGCGCTGGCTGGATCTGGGCTGCGGCACGGGTTATTTCACCCGGGCGCTGGCCGAACGTTTTGTCGAGGGGCATGGACTGGCGTTGGACATTGCCGAGGGCATGCTCAATCACGCGCGTCCATTGGCTGGCGCTGAGCATTTCATTGTCGGTGATGCCGAGCGGCTGCCTTTGCAGGATTCGACCTGCGAGCTGATCTTCTCCAGCCTCGCGGTGCAGTGGTGCGCGGATTTCGAGGCGGTGCTCAGCGAGGCTTTTCGCGTGCTGAAACCGGGTGGGATTTTTGCGTTTGCTAGTCTTTGTGTAGGGACTTTGTTTGAGCTGCGCGATAGCTGGCGGCAGGTCGATGGGCTGGTGCACGTCAACCGCTTCCGCGAGTTCGCCCGTTATGAGCAGCTGTGTGCGTCCAGCGGTTTGCGGGCGTTGAGTCTGGAGCAACAGCCGCACGTATTGCATTACCCGGATGTGCGTAGCCTGACCCATGAATTGAAAGCCTTGGGCGCGCACAATCTGAACCCGGGGCGGCCGGGCGGTTTGACCGGGCGGGCGCGGATTCTCGGTTTGGTTGAAGCTTACGAGCAGTTCCGTGAGGCGTCGGGGTTGCCGGCGACTTATCAGGTGGTCTACGCCGTGTTGGAGAAACCCGTATGAGCGCAGCCTATTTCATCACCGGAACGGATACCGATGTCGGCAAGACCACCGTTGCCGCCGGGTTGCTGCATGCAGCTCGTTCGGCAGGGCTAAGTACGGCGGCGGGTAAACCGGTGGCGTCCGGGTGCGACGTCACGCCCAAGGGGTTGCGCAATGCCGACGCGTTGGCGTTGTTGGCCGAATGCTCGCTGCCGCTGACTTATCAACAGGTCAATCCGGTGGCGTTCGAGCCGGCGATTGCTCCGCATCTGGCAGCGCGCGAGGCCGGTGTAGCGTTGACCGTGCAATCGTTGCTGGCGCCGATGCGCGAGATTCTGGCGATGAATGCCGATTTCACTCTGATCGAAGGCGCGGGTGGCTGGCGGGTGCCGTTGGCAGATCAGGACAATCTGTCGGATCTGGCGATTGCGCTGAAACTGCCGGTGATTCTGGTGGTGGGCGTGCGGTTGGGCTGCATCAGTCATGCCTTGCTGACGGCGGAGGCGATTGCTCGCGATGGGCTGCAACTGGCCGGCTGGGTGGCAAATATCATCGATCCGAAAACTTCGCGCCTGGAAGAAAATCTGGCGACATTGGCCGAGCGAATTCCGGCGCCGTGCCTGGGCCGCGTGCCAAAACTCAAGGCTTTGAGCGCAGAAGCGGTGGCGGATCATTTGCAACTGGATTTGCTCGACTAAGCTTTTCTCTATGGGCAGGCACTGTGCCATTAGTGTTTTTGACGGGTGTTTTTCTGACGCCTCTGTTTCAATGGCGCCATTGATCCTTCGCAAGGATGAGAACCGTTATGGAAATCTCCGGTAACACAGCTTTTTATGCAGGTCTGAGCTCGATTCAAAGCGGCCAGAACCGCGTCGATCAGGCCGCCAGCCAGATTGCCAACAACACCATTGAGCGTTCGGTGACCAGCCAGTCTTCGGAGGCCCAGGTCGACCGTCTGCGTGGCGTGGATCGCAGCCAGCAAATGGACCTGGGCAGTGACATGGTCCAGATGGCCCAAGGCAAATTCCAAGTGGAACTAGGCGTGAAAGTCGCCAAAGCCTCCGACGAAGTGCTCGGTACGATCATCGACACCTTCGCCTGATTTTTTCGCAATCTGCATCCTGAACGCCGCGCCTTGTCGCGGCGTTTTTCGTTGTAAGTCCTTCTCCCTCAACTAATCTTTTTTCAGCGCCCGTGGCTCGTTCGCGATCATGGCAGTTTGCTGTGCCCGGCATTTGAAAGATCTGATGACGAACGGCAAAAGATCGATGCTTGACAAGATTTCGGCGTAAACGTATGTTTCAAACAACTGTTTGACCGTCACAACAAATCAACACGGTCGTTCATTCCCGGTTACATCAGCAGAGGTTTATCGCTATGCCTGACTACAAGGCCCCCTTGCGTGATATTCGCTTCGTTCGTGACGAACTGCTCGGCTACGAAGCGCACTATCAGAGCCTTCCGGCTTGCGCAGACGCAACTCCGGACATGGTTGACGCCATTCTCGAAGAAGGCGCCAAGTTTTGTGAGCAGGTACTGGCACCGCTGAACCGCGTGGGCGACCTCGAAGGTTGCACCTGGAGCGAGTCCGGCGTGAAAACCCCGACGGGCTTCAAAGAGGCTTACAAGCAATTCGTTGAAGGCGGCTGGCCAAGCCTCGCTCACGACGTTGAGCACGGCGGCCAAGGCCTGCCGGAGTCGCTGGGTCTGGCCGTGAGCGAAATGGTTGGCGAAGCCAACTGGTCGTGGGGCATGTACCCTGGCCTGTCGCACGGTGCGATGAACACCATCTCCGAGCACGGCACGCCAGAGCAGCAAGAAGCCTATCTGACCAAACTGGTCTCCGGCGAATGGACCGGCACCATGTGCCTGACCGAACCGCACTGCGGCACCGACCTGGGCATGCTGCGCACCAAGGCCGAACCTCAGGCCGATGGTTCCTACAAAGTCTCCGGCACCAAGATCTTCATCTCGGCCGGTGAACACGACATGGCCGACAACATCGTCCACATCGTGCTGGCTCGCCTGCCGGACGCACCGGCTGGCACCAAAGGCATCTCGCTGTTCATCGTTCCAAAGTTCATGCCGAATGCTGACGGCACCGTCGGTGCACGCAACGCTGTGACCTGTGGCTCGCTGGAACACAAGATGGGCATCCACGGCAACGCCACCTGCGTGATGAACTTCGACGGCGCCACTGGTTACCTGATCGGCCCGGCGAACAAAGGCCTGAACTGCATGTTCACCTTTATGAACACCGCACGTCTGGGTACTGCGCTGCAAGGTCTGGCCCACGCCGAAATCGGTTTCCAGGGCGGTCTGAAATACGCTCGCGATCGTCTGCAAATGCGCTCCCTGACTGGCCCGAAAGCGCCGGAAAAAGCCGCTGACCCGATCATCGTGCACCCTGACGTACGCCGCATGCTGTTGACCATGAAGGCGTTCGCCGAAGGCAACCGTGCGATGGTGTACTTCACCGCCAAACAGGTCGACATCGTCAAATACGGCGTCGATGAAGAAGAGAAAAAGAAAGCCGACGCACTGCTGGCCTTCATGACTCCGATCGCCAAAGCGTTCATGACCGAAGTCGGTTTCGAATCCGCCAACCACGGCGTACAGATCTATGGCGGCCACGGCTTTATCGCCGAGTGGGGCATGGAGCAGAACGTTCGCGACAGCCGCATTTCGATGCTGTACGAAGGCACCACCGGTATCCAGGCACTCGACCTGCTCGGCCGTAAAGTGCTGATGACTCAAGGCGAGGCTCTGAAAGGCTTCACCAAGATCGTTCACAAGTTCTGCCAGAACAACGAAGGCAACGAAGCCGTTGCAGAATTCGTTGCACCGCTGGCAGCCATCAACAAGGAATGGGGCGAGCTGACCATGAAGGTCGGCATGGCTGCCATGAAAGATCGCGAAGAAGTGGGCGCGGCCTCCGTGGACTACCTGATGTACTCCGGTTATGCCTGCCTGGCTTACTTTTGGGCCGACATGGCGCGTCTGGCCGCTGAAAAGCTGGCAGAAGGCAGCGGCGACGCAGCGTTCTACACCGCCAAGCTGCAAACCGCGCGCTTCTACTTCCAGCGCATCCTGCCGCGTACCCGTACGCACGTGGCCACCATGCTGTCGGGCGCCAACAACCTGATGGACATGAAAGAAGAAGACTTCGCACTGGGCTACTAAGCCTTAACGCGGTCGCTTGAAAAACCGCTGCTCCTTTGGGGGCAGCGGTTTTTTTTGCATTGGATTTATCCCCAACTCTGGGGGCGATTCCCCAGCAGAAACGGTGAGCTGACGGCAGCAACCCCCAGCGTTTATTGATTCAAAATGTTTCTCGGAAGGATGGCCAATTAATTGCACTGCGCAGATTAACCGGCGCTCACGAGAAATCCTCTGCTGTTCCACGACGCCTCTCGCCCGGCAAATCGCATAACAACAACCGTCAGGGTGAAGCACATGAACATCTGCCGACTTGTCTGGTTAACCCTAACACTTGCTGCCTCCAGTGCCATGGCGGCTGATCCCGCCGAAGTGGATCCGCCCGTCCCGGAAGTGCCAAGTCTGCAATCCTTGCGTGGCATGGTTCCGCCCGATCCTTCCGGGACAGAAGGCGGGCGCAAGGTCGATCTGATGACCGACTACGTGCTCAACCGCTCCGCCGCAATCCTGCTGGGCAAGGCGCTGTTCTGGGACATGGAGGTCGGCAGCGATGGCGCCACCGCTTGCGCATCCTGCCACTACCATGCCGGCGTCGATCACCGCATCACCAACCAGCTCAACCCCGGCCAGGCGCACACCAACGCCAACGTTGCCTCGATCTTCAACAAACCCTTTGTAGCGTCGGATATTCCCGGCGACGTGGCGTCCTACGCGACGCTGTCCGGTGGCAAAGGCGGGCCGAACTACGCGCTGAAGAAAACCGATTTCCCGACCCACGTGCTGAGCAATCCACTGGAGCGCAACTCGCCGATCGTTTATTCGAGCGACGATGTCGTCGGCTCCCAAGGCGTATTCGATGCCAACTTCGTCAAACCCAACCAGCCACGTTTCGACAAATGTACCCAGCAGCCCGACGGCATTTTCCAGGTCGGCGGCATTAACGTACGTCGCAGCACCGGGCGTAACGCGCCGTCGGTGATCAACGCCGCGTTCAATGTGCGCAACTTCTGGGATGGCCGCGCGAACAACGTGTTCAACGGTTTTTCGCCGTTCGGTAATCGCGATCCCGATGCGGGGATTTACGTGACCGCCGAGCGCAGCACCGTGGCAAGCAAAGTCCGGCTGGCGCTCAACGATGCTTCCGCCGCGTCGCAAGCGGTGGGCCCGCCGGGTAGCGGGGTGGAAATGTCCTGCGGCGGTCGCACCTTCGCCGACATTGGCCGGCGCATGCTCGATCAACTGATGCTCAAGCAACAGCGAATTTCCTCCAACGACTCCGTGCTCGCCTCTGTATCCGGAGCACGGCGTCCAACCTATCGCGAACTGATCAAGAACGCCTTCCAGCCACGCCTGTGGAATGCCACGCAAAACGTGCTGGTGGGTGGCGCGCCGTACACGCAAATGGAAGCCAATTTTCCGTTGTTCTTCGGGCTGGCGATTCAGATGTACGAATCTACTTTGATCTCCGATCAGGCCCCCATCGATGCCTATCTGCAAGGCGATTCAACCGCCATGAATGCGCAGCAAGTCCAGGGCATGAACCTGTTCCTCGGCAAGGGTAAATGCGTCAATTGCCACGGCGGTGCGGAACTGACCAACGCCGCCAGCCGTTTGCTGATGCACCCGCGTGAACGCATCGAACGCATGGTCATGGCCGACAACCTGACCACCCTCTATGACAACGGCTTCTACAACACCGGCGTGCGTCCGACCTCAGAAGACCTCGCACTCGGTGGCTCGGATGCCTGGGGCAATCCGTGGTCATTCAGCCGTCAGTACAACAAACTGTTGCAGGGCGGCAGCATTCCCGATCCGCTGGATGTCGATGTCTGCACCTTCGAAGCACCGCTGAGCGCAGCGATCCCGTGCGACGCCACGCTAAAACCCAACGTCAACTTTCGCGATTCGGTCGACGGCGCTTTCAAGACGCCGACCCTGCGCAACATCGCGCTGACCGGGCCGTACTTCCATAACGGAAGCCGCGCGACGCTTAAACAAGTCATGGAGTTCTACAACCGTGGCGGTGATCGCCGTGGCGAAGACGCCAACAACACCAGCGGTTTCGAGCACCCTTCGGCGAATCAGCACAACACCTCAAACCTCGATCCGGACATGACCAATCTCAACCTGACGCAGGAGGAGATCGACGCACTGGTGAAATTCATGGAAGTTGGCCTGACCGATCCGCGTGTGGCCTGGGAACGGGCGCCGTTCGATCATCCGTCACTGGTCATCCCGCAGGGCCATATCGGTGATGAAAATACCGTGACCCAACGTCCGGCCAGCCCGAAAGTCACCACCCGCCAGGCAGCGGACGCTTCACTCAACCTCAAGCCCTACGGTGCCGAGGGGCGGAGCACGGCGGAGGGGCCATTACTGCCGTTCTACAACGATTTGTGAGGAATATTTCCAGACCTGGCCATCAGTGATGGTGGCCAGATGGCAAACCGGGCAAAAAACTTGGCAAATCGCTCAGATAGTCAGGTTTTCTGCCGTTAAAGAGACTGCGTGTGATCTGGATCACATTGTGTGTGCTTAACTGGCCACATTGCAGGCACAATGCCATCTCTTTGATATGACGGGTCGGAGCTTTACCCTTGCCGCGTTCTTCCGCTGTACGTTTCAGTCATTTCCTACCTTCACTGCTGTTGTTACTAGCGGGGTTGGCGGCTGCGTACGTCAAAGACCTCAACGTGTTCTTCACATCCCTGTTCAACGTGTTGCCGACGTTGGTGCTGCTGTTGGGTGGCGCGTATTGCGCGGTTTATCGACGCCAGCGTGAACTGTTTCTGATGCTCACGGTGTACATCGCCTACTTCTTGCTCGATACCCAGACCGACTATTACCGCGACAACGGCAAGGTGCGCGAAGACGCTGCGGTGGTCTTCCACCTCGTCTGTTTATTGCTGCCGTTGTTGTTTGGGCTATTTGCGGCGTGGCAGGAGCGCACGCATCTGTTTCAGGACATGGTTGCGCGCTTCGCCGTTTTGCTGGCCTTTGGCAGTGTGGCATTGGGCCTGGAGCAAAGTTACCCCCAGGCATTGCTGATCTGGCTTTCGGAAATCCGCTGGCCAGCGCTGCACGGCGCCTGGATGAGTCTGATCCAACTGTCCTACCCGGTGTTTATCTCGGCGTTCCTGCTGCTGGCCTGGCAATACTGGCGCAATCCGCGCCCATTGCACGCGGCGCAACTGGTTGGCTTGCTCGGCGTGTTCTGGATGCTGCCGAAAACCTTCATCCTGCCGTTCACCCTGAACATCATGTGCAGTCAGGTGATGTTGATGATCGCCGCTGCCGTTGCGCACGAGGCTTATCAAATGGCCTTCCGCGACGAACTCACCGGTCTGCCGGGGCGCCGCGCCCTCAACGAACGCATGCAGCGCCTTGGTCGCAACTATGTGCTGGCGATGAGCGACGTTGACCACTTCAAGAAATTCAACGATACCCACGGCCACGATGTCGGTGACCAGGTGCTGCGATTAGTCGCCAGCAAGCTGTCGAAAATCAGCGGTGGCGGTAGGGCATATCGCTATGGTGGTGAGGAATTTGCCTTGGTGTTCGCAGGCAAAACCCTTGAAGAGTGCATGCCGCATCTTGAGGTGATCCGCGAGTCGATTGCTTCCTACAACATCCAACTGCGCAATCAGGAAAATCGACCGCAGGATGATCAGCAAGGTCGTCAGCGCCGCGCCGGTTCGGGGGCGTCCAGTGTGTCGGTGACGGTGAGTATCGGCGTCGCCGAACGAGTGGAGCAGCGCAACCCGGAACAAGTGCTCAAGTCTGCCGATGAGGCGCTTTACGCCGCAAAGGGCGCGGGACGTAACTGCGTGATGGCATACGGACAAAACCGTCGCGGCGCGGTGCGTATGGACACGGCCGCAGGTTGAGTGATGACGGCGCATTCAGCGTCTGCACAATGATTGTGGGGCGTGGTGGCCGGCAGTAGGTTGGAGATATCTGCTGACGGAGAAGCCACCATGCCTGAGTACAAAGCTCCCCTGCGCGACATGCGCTTTCTGATCGACCACGTCTTCGACTTCCACGCCAACTACGCCGCCCTTGGCGCCCACGACGCCAGCCCGGACATGATCAACGCGATCCTCGAAGAGGGCGCGAAGTTCTGTGAGAACGTGCTCGCACCGCTCAATCGCAGTGGTGACGAAGAGGGCTGCCATTTCGACAATGGCGTGGTGACAACGCCTGCAGGCTTCAAGCAGGCTTTCGCACAATACGTTGAGGGCGGCTGGCACGGTCTGGCCGCAGACCCGACCTACGGCGGCCAAGGCCTGCCAAGTTCGCTGGGGCTGGTGATCAGCGAAATGGTCGGCTCCAGCAACACCTCCTGGGGCATGTACCCGGGCCTGACCCATGGTGCGATGTCCGCGATCCATGCCCATGGCACTGCCGAGCAAAAAGACACCTACCTGAGCAAACTCACCGCCGGCCAATGGACCGGCACCATGTGCCTGACCGAGGCCCATTGTGGCACTGACCTGGGCATCATCAAGACCCGCGCCGTGCCTCAGGCGGACGGCAGTTACGCGATCACCGGCAGCAAGATTTTCATCTCTGCCGGCGAACACGACATGAGCGACAACATCATCCATTTGGTGCTGGCCAAACTGCCGGATGCGCCGGCCGGGACCAAAGGGATTTCGCTGTTTATCGTGCCGAAGTTCTTGCCGGATGCGGCGGGTGAGGCAGGCGCGCGCAACGGCGTTTCCTGCGGTTCGATTGAACACAAAATGGGCATCAAGGCGTCGGCCACCTGCGTGCTCAACTTCGACGGCGCCAAAGGCTATCTGATCGGCGAGCCGAACAAGGGCCTGAACTGCATGTTCACCATGATGAACCATGCGCGCCTCGGCACCGGCATGCAGGGTTTGTGTCTGGGCGAGGCAAGTTTCCAGGGCGCGATCAAATACGCCAACGACCGCTTGCAGATGCGTTCACTGACCGGCGCCAAAGCCCCGGGCAAAGCTGCTGACCCGATCATCGTCCACCCGGATGTGCGGCGCATGTTGCTGACCATGAAAGCCTTCAACGAAGGCAACCGCGCGCTGACCTACTTCACCGCGCAGTTGCTCGATGTCGCACACCTGAGCAGCGACGCCGAGGCACGTCAGGACGCCGAAGACTTGTTGGCGTTCCTTACCCCGATCTGCAAGGCGTTCATGACCGACACAGGCCTGGAAGTGACCAACCACGGCATGCAGGTGTTCGGTGGCCACGGCTTCATTCGTGAATGGGGCATGGAGCAGTTGGTGCGCGATTGCCGGATTGCACCGATCTACGAAGGCACCAACGGCATTCAGGCGCTGGACCTGCTCGGGCGCAAGGTGCTGGGCAGTCAGGGCAAGTTGCTGCGTGGGTTTACCAAAATCGTCCACAAATTCTGCGCGGCCAATGCCGAGCATCCGCAATTGGGCAGTTTTGTTGCGCAACTCAACGAGCTGAATCAGCAGTGGGGCGACCTGACCCTGAAGGTCGGCATGGCGGCGATGAAAAACCCGGATGAAGTGGGCGCCGCTTCTGTGGATTACCTGATGTACAGCGGTTACATCATTCTCGGTTATCTGTGGCTGCGCATGGCGTTGGTGGCGCAGGCACAGATGGAGGCGGGCGAGGGTGATGCGGACTATCTGCGCGGGAAACTGGCGACGTGCGAGTTTTACTTCAAGCGTTTGTTGCCGCGTACGGCGGCGCATCGGGCGGCGATCGAGGCGGGGAGTGATTGTTTGATGAAGTTGCCTGCTGAACTGTTTTCTCTTTAGGAAAAAGCAAAAGATTGCAGCCTTGGCAGCTCCTACATGGGATCGAGTTTTACCTGTAGGAGCTGCCGAAGGCTGCGATCTTTTTCTGGTGACCAAAAATAACAAATCAGTCACCGGTTGACCCTATGTGTCGCAAAAGTTGTTGGGGTACACTCAGGCCCAGAAAACATCATTCCACGAATCACCGTTTAGATCTTGCGAGGTTTGCCATGGCTGACTACAAAGCGCCGCTGCGCGATATGCGCTTCGTCCTCAATGAAGTGTTCGAGGTCGCCAAACTCTGGGCCGAACTGCCGGCGCTGGCCGAGACCGTCGACGCGGAAACCGTTGAAGCCATTCTCGAAGAGGCCGGCAAGGTCACCAGCAAAAGCATCGCGCCACTGAGCCGTGCCGCTGACGAAGAAGGCTGCCATTGGGCCGACGGTGCCGTCACCACCCCGGCCGGTTTCCCACAGGCCTATCAGACTTATGCCGAAGGCGGCTGGGTCGGCGTTGGCGGTGATCCAGCTTACGGTGGCATGGGCATGCCCAAAGCCGTGTCGGCGCAAGTCGAAGAAATGGTCAACTCCGCCAGCCTGTCCTTCGGTCTGTATCCGATGCTGACCGCCGGCGCCTGCCTGTCGATCAACGCCCACGCCAGCGAAGAGCTGAAAGCCGCCTACCTGCCGAACATGTACGCCGGCGTCTGGGCCGGTTCCATGTGCCTGACCGAGCCACACGCCGGTACCGATCTGGGGATTATTCGTACAAAAGCCGAGCCTCAGGCCGACGGTTCCTACAAAGTCAGCGGCACCAAAATCTTCATCACCGGCGGCGAACACGATCTCACCGAAAACATCATCCACCTGGTGCTGGCCAAACTGCCGGACGCCCCGGCGGGCCCGAAAGGTATTTCGCTGTTCCTGGTACCGAAGTTCATGGTCAACGCCGACGGCAGCCTCGGCGCGCGTAACCCGGCGAACTGCGGTTCGATCGAACACAAGATGGGCATCCAGGCCTCCGCGACCTGTGTGATGAACTTCGACGAGGCCGTGGGTTACCTGGTCGGCGAGCCGAACAAAGGCCTCGCCGCGATGTTCACCATGATGAACTACGAGCGTCTGGGCGTCGGCATTCAAGGCCTGGCGACTGGCGAGCGCTCGTACCAGAACGCCGTTGAATACGCCCGCGATCGTCTGCAAAGCCGTTCGCCGACGGGCGCGCAGAACAAAGACAAGGTGGCTGACCCGATCATCGTCCACCCGGACGTGCGTCGCATGCTGCTGACCATGAAAGCCTCGAACGAAGGCGGCCGTGCGTTCTCCACCTACGTGGCGATGCAACTCGACACCGCCAAGTTCAGCGAAGACGCCACCACGCGCAAGCGTGCGGAAGATCTGGTTGCGTTGCTGACGCCGGTGGCCAAAGCGTTCCTGACTGATCTGGGACTGGAAACCACCGTGCACGGCCAGCAGATTTTCGGCGGCCACGGCTACATCCGCGAGTGGGGCCAGGAACAACTGGTGCGTGACGTGCGCATCACGCAAATCTACGAAGGCACCAACGGCATTCAGGCGTTGGATCTGGTTGGGCGCAAGATCGTCGGCAGCGGCGGCGCGTTCTACAAGCTGTTCGCCGACGAGATTCGCCACTTCACTGCTACCGCGAATGCCGATCTGGGCGAATTCACCAAACCGCTGAACGACGCCGTCGACACTCTCGATGAGCTGACGTCGTGGTTGCTGGATCGGGCGAAAAACAATCCGAACGAAATCGGCGCGGCTTCGGTCGAATATTTGCAAGCGTTCGGTTACGTGTCCTACGCCTACATGTGGGCGTTGATGGCCAAAGCCTCATTGGGCAAAGAAGCGCAGGACGATTTTTATGCCAGCAAACTGGGCACCGCGCGCTTCTACTTTGCCCGTCTGCTGCCGCGTATCCACTCGTTGAGCGCGTCAGTGAAGGCCGGCAGCGAGTCGTTGTTCCTGCTCGATGCCGCGCAATTCTGATGCGATAGCGTTATGTAAGCATTCTCTTACATGACGTGCTGCTGTTCTCCCATATGCGTGGATTGGATCCACGGCTAATCTACATTTCATGGACGTCGCGCAGGAAGCGCAAAGCAACAACACGGACACGTAGGATTCTGCCAGGGTGGCGGAGTGAAATGGATGTCAGGGAAACAGTCTGCAAAGCCCCGCTTCGGCGGGGTTTTCTTTTGCCTGCAGAAAAGTAGTCAGGCCAAAGGATCCTGTTCGGGCCTCACTTCACGCTGCATCACTTCCTCCAGCAATGTCTGCAACAGCGCCAAGGGTGCTTGCTGGCGTTGCACATCGCGACAGACCAAACCAACCTTCAGTGGCACCCGTGGTTCGCTCAGCGGTTTCCACAGCAATTCCTGATCGTCATATTCCTTCTGCGACCGCCCCGGCAACACCGTCGCCAGTTTGGTGTGCGGCAGGCTGTCGAGAATCCCCACCATATTGTTCAGCTCTGCCTGCACCTGTGGACGTCGCCCCAGAGCGGTCAGTTGCGCCTGCCAGATCTGGCGGATCTGAAACTCTTCGCCCAATAGCAGCATCGGCAGCTCAGCGGCCTGGCGCATCGAGACTTTCTTGAATTCGCGCAACGGATGATCCGCCGGGATCACCAGCGTCAGTTCATCTTCGTAAAGCATCACGCCGTGCAGGCCCGGTTGGCGCGGCGGTAGATAACTGATGCCAATATCCAGCGAGCCATTGAGCAGACGTCGTTCGATCTCAAGTCCGGTCAATTCATAAATCTGCACCACCAGATGTGGTTGCGCCTTGCGCACCCGCTCAAGCATTTGCGGTACCAGACTGGTGTGCACCGTTTGCAGCACGCCGATTGCCAGTGTGCGCAAGGCGTGGCCCTTGAAGTTGCCCAATGCCTCGCGCGCCCGTTGCAATCCATCAAGCAATGGCAAGGCATGGTTGTACAGCGTGTGCGCGGCGAGAGTTGGCAGCAGGCGTTTGCTGCTGCGTTCGAACAGAGTGACGTCGAGGTTTTGCTCGAGTTGGCGGATCTGCTGCGACAGGGCAGGTTGCGAGATCGACAGGCGTTCAGCGGCACGGCCGACATGGCCTTCTTCGTAGACCGCGACGAAATAACGCAGTTGTTTAAAATCCATAAGCAATACTTATCGAAAATGCTGGTAAATCGAAATGGCCCGAAGCCGTCCGTGCGCCTAGTCTAACCGCATCACAAGGCTTGCAGGGCCAGAAAGCGCGATGACTAGCGTTCGCTTCGACAGTGTTTACATAGGCAATTCAGAACACCTCAAACGAGGTGTTTTTCAATGAATCTGTTCAGTTTGCGACGGCAGACGCCGAGTCTTGATGACCTTGCGTTCGAGGCCAATGCCTCTGAAAACAGCGAAAATTTTAGCGCTGAGCGATTGATGCCCAGCGTCGAGCGGCCGCAACAGGTGTTCGTCCGTGGTCAGGGTTCGTGGTTGTGGGACAGCAATGATCGTGCGTACCTCGATTTTTCCCAGGCCGGTGGCGCCAATAGCCTTGGCCACAGCCCTTCGGCGCTGGTCAAAGCCATCAGCAGTCAAGCGCAGGCGCTGATCAATCCCGGTTTCAACCTGCACAATCGCGGCATGCTCAGCCTCGCCGAGCGTCTGTGCGCCGCTACTTCCAGTGATCAGGCCTACTTGCTCAATAGCGGCAGTGAAGCCTGTGAAGCGGCGATCAAACTGGCGCGCAAGTGGGGCCAGTTGCATCGCGGCGGCGCCTCGCGAATTATCGTCGCCAAACAGGGATGTCATGGCCGCAGTCTGGCGACGATTTCCGCCTCGGACAGCTGCAATCTGCACAACCGTTTCGCGCCGTTACTGCCGGGTTTCGATTGGGTGCCGTTCAACGACTTGCCGGCGCTGCATGCGGCAGTCGATGCGCAAACCGTGGCAATCATGCTCGAACCGATGCAGAGCGATGCCGGGGTCGTGCCGGCGACCGAGCATTACCTCAAAGGTGTTGAGCGTCTGTGCCGTGAACTGGGCATTCTGCTGATTCTCGACGAGGTGCAAACCGGCATCGGCCGCTGCGGCACTTTGCTCGCCGAACAGTCCTACGGCGTGCGCGCCGATATCGTCGTGCTCGGCAAAGGGCTGGGCGGTGGTGTGCCCTTAGCGGCACTGTTGGCGCGGGGCAAGGCCTGCTGTTTCGAGGCGGGCGAACTCGGCGGCACCCATCACGGCAACGCGCTGATGACCGCTGCCGGTCTGGTGGTGCTCGACAGCGTGCACGACCGCAGCTTTCTCCAGCAGATCAACGATAACGGTCAGCACCTGCGTGAAGGTCTGGTCCGATTGGCGCACCGTTACGACCACGGTGAGTTGCGCGGCCAGGGCCTGTTCTACGGATTGACCCTGTCAGACGACTCCGCCGAAGCCGTGGTCCACGCTGCACTGCACGAAGGCCTCCTGCTCAACGCCCCGCAAGCCAACTGTTTGCGCTTCACTCCGGCCCTCACCGTGAGCAAAACCAACATCGACGAAATGCTCCTGCGCCTGGGCCGCGCCTTCTCGCGAGTGCGCACCGCACAACTGCAATGCCGCAAAGGGATTGCCGTCTGAGCTGAAGTTTCCTACCCGATTTCCAGAACCGTCTCGCGGTATAACGCACGCCCCACGCCTGATTCTTTTGGCGTGGGGCGTTTTTTTGTGGGGTGATGGCGATCAAATGGCAGTTGCACTGAACCCTGACGAACGGCGCGGGTCGATTAGCTGGTATGGCTCAAGTGAGCCAACCCCCATACAGGAGCTGCCCCATGGATTTCATTCGCATCATCATCGCTATTCTGTTGCCACCACTGGGCGTGTTTCTGCAGGTCGGGTTTGGCGGGGCGTTCTGGCTGAACATTCTGCTGACGTTGTGCGGGTATATTCCGGGGATCGTGCATGCGGTGTATATCATCGCCAAGCGCTGAGTTCTGCGGCGCCAAGTAGATAGCTTTCGCGAGCAGGCTCGCTCCCACAGGGGATTTGTGAACAACGCAGATCCAATGTGGGAGCGAGCCTGCTCGCGAATGGGGCAACTCGATTTTGAATGGGGCGCGGTGATCAGTCCGCCAATCCCATCACCCGCCGATAAAACGCCCACTCCTGCTCCAACGCATGCGCCTGATTGGCCGCACGGCGGAAGCCGTGACGTTCTTCGGGGTAGTAGTGAGCTTCGACCGGGATGCCGTTCTGCTCCAACGCCGCGACCATATCGCGGGTCTGTTGCGGTACGACAACGGCGTCCAGCTCGCCTTGAAAGAAAATCACCGGTACGCGGATGTTGCTCGCGTGCAGTAACGGCGTGCGGGCGGCATAACGTTCGGCGTCTTTTTCGGGATCGCCGATCAGCCAGTCCAGATAATCCCCTTCGAACTTGTGCGTCGCCCGAGCCAACGCCACCGGGTCGCTGACGCCGTAGAGACTGGCGCCGGCGCGAAAGACTTGCTGGAACGCCAAGGCACACAGCGTGGTATAGCCGCCCGCGCTGCCGCCACGAATGAATGCGCGTTCACCGTCGATCAAACCCTGCTCGGCGAGATAGCTCACAACCGCGCAAGCATCCTCGACATCCACCTCACCCCAGCTCAAATGCAAAGCCTGGCGGTATTCCCTGCCATAACCGCTGCTGCCGCGATAGTTGAGATCGGCGACGGCGAAGCCGCGTTGCGTCCAGTACTGAATGCGTGGGTCTAGCATCGGGTAGCAGGCTGACGTCGGGCCGCCGTGGATGAACACCACCAGCGGCGGTTTCGTCTCACCGCTCATGGCTGGATAAAAGAACCCATGAGCCTCGCCCGAACCGCTCGGGTAACAAAGCGTTTGCGGACGGCTGATACGCTCAGCGGGCAACGGGGCCACGCCACCGGCCAGCACTTTCACTTCGCGGCTGGTTCGATCAATGGCGATGACCGCCGAAGGGCTGATCGGCGAGGCGGCGATGCAGTAGATATTTTGCTCATCCAGCGCCAAATGCCGGAAGCGGCTGTAGTCGCCAGTGAAATCTTCATCGCCAAGCGTCAGGCGTCCGAAACCACCTTCGCTCCAACTGGCTAAAAACGAATCCTCCACAGGCAACCAGGTGCACCCGCCGAGTTGCCAAGGCGCCGGTGCATGATCGGCCAGCGCAGCGGGCAATGGTTGCAAACCGTCGCTAGTCTCAACCCAAGGCTGCCAAAAGCCACCGCGGTCAGTCAGGCAAAACAGCCGACCTTCGGCATCGAATCGCGGTTGTTGAATGGATTCTTCAATCTCGGCGCCAGCCACACAACGGGGCGCAGAAAAATCACCGTCAGCGACCATCAATCGGGTCGATGTCCACGGTTGATGCGGTCGGCTCCACTCGATCCAGGCCAAACGCTGGCCATCCGGGCTGAGGGTGGGCGCAGCGTAAAAGTCCGCGCCCTCAGCCAACAGATGCCGCGTGCCGTCCGCCAGATCAATCGCCACCAGCCGATGCTGATCTTGCTGTTCTTCAACCGCCAGCACTTGGCCGAACGCAAAATGCAGATCACCATAACGACACTCGCCCGATGTCAGCGCCTCAGGTTCGCCATCCAAGGCCTGTCGATACAACTGCTGATCGGCCTCCGCGACGAAAACCACCCCGTCCGGCGTCAGACAAAACGCGCCACCACCATATTCGTACACCCGACTGCGCACACTGAAGCCATTCGGCGTCAGACATTTCGCCACGCCATCGCGCCAATGCCAGATCCGGCACGCGGCATCTTCCGGGCGATATTCATTCCAGAACAAACCGTTGGCACCGAGTTGCAGCTCGGCGAAGTCCATGCCGGCAGCGACGGCTTGCGAGGCGCTGAAAGGCTCAGCCCTTGGCGATGAGGCGCGAGTTTCGTTCATTGCGGAAGGCCAGTTGTTCAATGGTTTGGGTGGCGGTCTCGGCTTCTTCGCGGGCCTTGAGGATCACGCCGTGATGTTCGGACTTGCTGCACACAGGGTCGGCGTTGCTCGCATCGCCGGTGAGCATGAACGCCTGGCAGCGGCAGCCACCGAAGTCTTTTTCTTTCTCGTCGCAGGAGCGGCACGGTTCGGGCATCCAGTCGTAACCGCGAAAGCGGTTGAAGCCGAACGAGTCGTACCAGATGTGCTGCATGCTGTGATCGCGCACATTGGGAAATTGCACCGGCAGCTGTCGGGCGCCATGGCAGGGCAGGGCGGTGCCGTCCGGCGTGACCGTCAGAAAGATACTGCCCCAGCCGTTCATGCAGGCTTTCGGGCGTTCTTCGTAGTAATCCGGGGTGACGAAAATCAGCTTGCACGGATGCCCTTCGGCTTCCAGTTTCGCCCGATATTCGTTAGTGATGCGTTCGGCGCGCACCAGTTGTTCCTTGGTCGGCAACAGGCCGACACGATTGAGCTGCGCCCAACCGTAGAACTGGCAAGTGGCGAGCTCGACGAAGTCGGCTTCCAGCGCAATGCACAGCTCGATGATGCGGTCGATCTTGTCGATGTTGTGCCGATGGGTGACGAAGTTCAGCACCATCGGATAGCCGTGTGCCTTCACTGCGCGAGCCATTTCCAACTTCTGCGCGAAAGCCTTTTTCGAGCCAGCGAGCAGGTTGTTCACTTGCTCATCGCTGGCCTGGAAACTGATCTGGATGTGATCGAGGCCAGCCTTCTTGAAGTCGCTGATTTTCTGCTCGGTCAGGCCGATGCCGGAGGTGATCAGGTTGGTGTAGAAACCCAACTGCCGCGCTTCATGAATCAGCTCGGCGAGATCCTGACGCACCAGCGGCTCGCCGCCGGAAAAGCCCAGTTGCGCCGCGCCCATCTCCCGCGCTTCGCGGAAGACCTTGATCCACTGCTCGGTGCTCAGTTCTTTGCCCTGCTCGGCGAAATCCAGCGGATTGGAGCAGTACGGGCATTGCAGCGGGCAGCGGTAGGTCAGCTCGGCGAGCAACCACAGCGGCAGGCCGATTTCAGGCTTGGGCGGCAGATCAGGCAAGTTCGATCCAGTGCTGCGCACGGGCAACCTCCATGAATTGCTCGATGTCGTCACCGAGTTCGGGCACGCCGGGGAACTGCTCATCGAGTTGGGCGATGATCGCCGCGACATCGCGCTCGCCGTCAATCAAACCGCCGATCAGCGCCGCCGTTTCGTTGAGCTTGATCATGCCTTCCGGGTAAAGCAGCACGTGGCCTTTCTGCGCCGGCTCGTACTGGAAGCGGTAGCCGGGACGCCAGGTCGGGACTTTGCTGCGGTCGAAACTCATAAGGTGATTCCTTTATGCCAGACGCGTTGTTCGGTGACGCTGTGGTACGGCGGGCGGTTCAGTTCGTAGGCCATGCTCATGGCATCGAGCATGCTCCAAAGAATGTCCAGTTTGAACTGGAGAATTTCCAGCATGCGCTCCTGACCTTCGCGGGTCTTGTAGTGCTCCAGCGTGATCGCCAGACCGTGCTCGACATCGCGCCGTGCCTGACCGAGGCGGGTGCGGAAGTATTCGTAACCGGCCGGGTCGATCCACGGGTAATGCTGCGGCCAGCTGTCGAGGCGCGATTGGTGGATCTGCGGCGCGAACAGTTCAGTCAGCGAGCTGCTGGCGGCTTCCTGCCAACTGGCGCGGCGGGCGAAGTTGACGTAGGCATCGACGGCGAAACGTACGCCGGGAAGCACCAGTTCCTGGGAGCGGAGTTGATCCGGGTCGAGACCGACCGCTTGGCCGAGTCGCAGCCAGGCTTCGATGCCGCCGTCTTCACCGGGGGCGCCGTCGTGGTCGAGCAGACGTTGAATCCACTCGCGGCGGATTTCCCGATCGGGGCAGTTGGCGAGGATGGCCGCGTCTTTCAGGGGGATGTTCACCTGATAATAGAAGCGGTTGGCGACCCAGCCCTGAATCTGCTCGCGAGTGGCGCGGCCTTCATACATCGCCACGTGATACGGGTGGTAGATGTGGTAGAAGGCGCCTTTGGCGCGCAGGGCCGCTTCGAATTCGGTGGGGGACATTGGCGTGTCAGTCATGTCTGTTCTCCGGGAACAACCGTTGGATTCTGTGGTGTCTGTCAGGACGTCATCGCTGGCAAGCCAGCTCCCACAGGTTTTGTGTACGCCACAGAACCTTGTGGGAGCTGGCTTGCCAGCGATGGGGCCATCCGCTACAGCACAATACTCATGCCATCGAACGCCACTTCAACATTGCGTCGCGCCAACTCCGCACGCTCCGGCGAATCTTCATCGAGAATCGGATTGGTGTTGTTGATGTGGATAAGCACCTTGCGCTGATCAGGCAGTTGCTCCAGCACTTCCAGCATGCCGCCAGGGCCGTTCTGCGCCAGATGGCCCATCTCGCGACCGGTGCGGGTGCCGACGCCACGACGCTGCATCTCATCGTCATCCCACATCGTGCCATCGACCAGCAGGCAATCGCTGCCGGCCATGATCTCCAGCAACGGCGCATCGACCTTGCCCAGACCCGGCGCATAGAACAGCTTGCCGCCAGTGTTCAGGTCTTCGACGATCAAACCGATGTTGTCGCCCGGATGCGGATCGAAGCGGTGCGGCGAGTACGGCGGCGCGGCGCTGCGCAATGGCAGCGGGGTGAAGCGCAGGTTCGGGCACGCAGCCACGGTGAAACTCTGGTCGAGTTCGATGCGGTTCCAGTTCAGCCCGCCATTCCAGTGGGTAAGCATCTTGAACAATGGAAAACCGGTGCTCAGGTCTTCGTGAACCATGTCCGTGCACCAGACCTGATGCGGGCAGCCTTCGCGCAGGCTGAGCAGGCCGGTGGTGTGGTCGATCTGGCTGTCCATCAGGATGATCGCGCTGATGCCGGTGTCACGCAGGGCACGGCCCGGTTGCATCGGGGCGAAGCTTTGCAGCTGCGCGCGGATGTCCGGCGAGGCGTTGCACAGCACCCAGTTCACGCCGTCATCGGAAATCACGATGGACGATTGGGTGCGGGCCTTGGCATTCAGTCTGCCGTCGCGAAAACCTGCGCAGTTGACGCAGTTGCAGTTCCACTGCGGAAAACCGCCGCCAGCGGCCGAACCCAGAATCTGGACGAACATGAACACTCCATCATTTCAACGCGGAAAATAAAACGCCCCGGCGAGCCGAGGCGTTGCACTGCAATTCTACGTAAGCAGAACTCAGCGGCTGGCGAAGTACATGGTGACTTCGAAGCCGATACGCAGGTCGGTGTAAGCAGGTTTTGTCCAGGACATGGGTGTCTCCTTCAGGTTGGTGGGATAGCGCTGTCCATAGGTATAGTCCACGGCAGCGCAAAGATGTTCCAAATAGTTAGGCTGCTATGTTACTCAAAATTTCACCGCGATTGCCCGTGAATCTTTGAGAAAGCTCCTTGCAGCCTCGGTAATGATCAATTTGTCGTTTGCCACGCGCTTTCGGCGGCTGAATCGCTGGCGAGGCAGAGCCAGCCGCCCTCGGCGCAGATCAAGCGTTGTGCCGCGCTGAGCAACGCCGGGCGATCCAGTGTTCGCATGGTCGCAATCAACTGCTCAAGATAATCCGACGAGTGGCCCGCGAGTCTGGCCTGCCAGAGCAGTTCGGCGGCGTCTTTGCTGGAAAGATTGGTGTCATCGAATTGATCAGCGAGGTTTTGCCGTTGCTGGCTGAGGCTGGCGTCATCCAGCTGTTCGATCAGGGCCGGGATGCTGTTGAGAAACTGCTGGATGTGCTCAAGTAACTCCGCAGGTTTGGCACTTGGTGATTGCACACCGAACAGGAGAGCGGTTTGCCCCTGTATCTGACGCAATGCGCTGAACACGGCGTAGCCCAATTGCAACTCGACCCGCAAACGTTGATAGAACGGTGTCTGGCACAGATGCGCGAGCATTCGCCATGCCGCTTCGTCGGTAATGTCGCTGCTGGCGATTGGGCAAAACAGCAGCAAGGCCTGTTCGCTGGAGGCAGTGTCGATGTGGCGCCACTGTTTTTGCGCGGTGATCGCCGTCGGCGCGGGCAACTGATTGTCCGGGATCCCTGGAATACGGCTCAGGGCCAGACCCATGGCAGCTTGCGTCTGTTGATTCAGCCCCAGAGCGAGGCCGTCCCAGTGCGAAGTTGTCCACGGGTGTTTGGCGTCGTCGCCTGTATCGGCGGGTTGCAGAACATGTTCTGGTAGCGCTTTGAGCAATTGGCGGATGGCGATCAGCGGCGTTTCCGGCTCGCTGCGCGGTGAATCCGCGTCAATTTGCGTCAGACATTTCAGCGCGTGCTCGAGGACGCTGGGCATTGGCTCCTGCAGGCCGGTGAGCTTCAACAGCCATTGATTGCCGGTGGTGCTGAAAGACAAATCGACCCCAGCCTCACGCGCGTCTTGCCCAGTTTGTTGAAGACTGCGTTGCAGCATGCTCTGCAGATCAATGCTGGCGGCGGATTCCACCTGCCAACGCAGATAGATCGCGCCTTCATCGCCGCTGTCCGGCAACGCTTGGCTAAATTGCATCGGCGAACGTTCGCGTCGGCCACGGGAGCGATCCTGAGCGAATGTGCGCAGACCCCGATGAGCGCTGGTCTGGCCGCGAATCAGCCCGGCGTTGGCCAGCGGTTCGCTTGATCGCAGGAAGGGGTTGGCAGCAGGCAGGTGCCAGTGCTCGCTGAAGTTATCCACAGTGCCGATTTCGCGGAGGATCTGTGTAAGGGCTTCAATACCAAAGCCTGACAGACCGGTTTCCATTTGCTCACTGTCGATACGCGCCCGTTGCAGCGCGCCACTGACTTGCTGCTGACGTTGAAGCAGAGCCGCGTATTCCTCGCGCAGTGGTGCCCAATCCTGCCAAGCAAAGAAACTCAGCCAATCGAGCAGTTGTTCATGAATGGTGTTTAACGATCCGGGCGGTGCAGTGAATTGCAGATGCAACAACGCTTGGCCGGCAAACTGATAAACCGGCGCGGCGCTCAATCCATCCGCCAGATTCTGCTGCTGCAAGTACGCCAGCAATCCGCCGGGTTTGGTGCTGTTCAGGTAATGGCAAAGAAACGCCAAAGCTTCGACAGACGACTCAGGCAATGCATCAAAGGCAAACAACAGATTGCCGCTCTGTTCATCGACCTGTTGATAACTTTTCACCGCCAGCGGAAGAGGCGCTGCCTGCGCAACGTTATCCCCAACCGGTAAAGCCGCCGCAAACTGCTCAGCCAGCGCTTTTAGTTCCTCAAGCGTCTGCGGCCCGACCAGGCTCAGGGCCATCTGCCCAGTCTGATAAAACTGCTGGTGGAAGTCCTTCAAGGCCTGTTGAAACGCAGGCTGTTGGACTTGCAGGCTGTCACGATTCCCCGCATGAAACCCGCGCAATGGATGCGCTGCCGGTAATCCTTCGTACATAGCAAACTGCCGTTGCGCCGCAGGATCCTGCGACCACGCGACAAATTCCGCCTGCAACACTTCCCGTTCCCGCAACTGATCGTCCGGATTCATACGCGGCTTGGCGAGCATGTCTGACAGACGCTCCAGCCCACCGCTGAACGATTGCGTCGGCAGCTCAAAGAAAAAGTCAGTGGTGCGTTCGCGCGTACTGGCATTCACCTGGCCACCGTGATCCTGCACGTAGGCCATCAGCCCTTCGCTCGTAGGAAAACGCTCGGTGCCGAGAAACAGCAAATGCTCGAGAAAATGCGCCAGCCCCGGCCACGCCAATGGCACGTCATGGCTACCGGCAGATACCCGCAAGACAGCGGCGCTGCGCTTCAGGCCGGGCACATGACGCAGGGTCACACGCAAGCCGTTGGCCAGGGTTTCAGTGTGGGGGCGGGGGTGAGTCGGCGCAGGCATGGGCACTTCCATAACAGTGAAGTGCCAATGCTAGCGGATTAGCGCTGGTTGAGCGCGCCGTAAAGTTCGGGGCGACGGTCGCTGAGGTAGCGATTGGCAGCGCGCGATTCGATCATTAACTGTCGATCCAGTTCTCCGATGATCAATGCTTCGTCGAGTCCGGCCTGAGCGATGCGGCTGCCATCCGGTGCGGCGAGGCTGCTTTGCCCGCAGTAGTGTATCTCGCCTTCGCTGCCGCAATAGTTGGCGTAGGCCACATAGCACTGGTTCTCGAAGGCGCGCGAACGCACGGTGACGTCAGCAACGAAATCGAACGGAATCATGTTCGCCGTCGGCACCAGAATCAGCTCAGCGCCGGCAAGCGCCAGACGCCGGGTGTTTTCCGGAAACTCGAGGTCGTAGCAGATCAGGAAACCGAGCTTCCAGCCGTTGAGTTCGACGATTGGGAAATCATCATCGCCCGGACTGAACATCGAACGATCCAGATCACCGAACAGATGCGTCTTGCGGTAATTGCACAGGCGCTCACCGTTTGAATCGATCAACTGCACGGCGTTGTAAATCTGCCCGTCGGCGGTGCGCTCGGGATAACCATACGCAATAGCCAAACCGGCAGCCTTGGCGATCCGGCCGATCTGCTGCGCCCATTCGCCGTTGTAGACCTCGGCCAAGGTACTGACCGCTTCGGCGCCAATGTTGTAGCCGGTCATGAACATCTCCGGCAGCACCAGCAGGTCGGCGCCCTTGGCCTCCATCGCCAGCTGATGCAGGCGTTGCAGGTTGGCGGCGGGCTCCAGTGGCAGCGGTGGACATTGGTAAAGGGCTACACGCATCAGGGATTCCTCTTACTCGGGCAGGGCGATAGGGCCGATGTCTTTGAACACATCACCGGGGCCCGGGTTCGCTTTATGTGTCGACCCTCCGAAATGTTTCATGATGCCCCACACTGCGTTGAGCGAAGTCTGCACCGCGCCTTCCACCCACGCCGGTGTCCACGACACGTCGTCGCCAGCGATGAAAATCCCGCGCTGTTCGGCCGGCATCTCGTCCTGCATGAAGTGCGCGTACATGCGTTGGTTGTAGCGATAGTGGCCGGGCAGGGCACCTTTGAAGGCACCGAGGAAATGCGGATCGGCTTCCCACGACACGGTGATCGGATCGCCGATGATCCGTGCAGCGATGTCGACTTTCGGGTAGATTTTTTTCAACGCGTTCAACGCCAGTTCGACGCGTTTTTCCACCGGGTGCGGGAGCATCTTCAGCGCGTCGCTCATCCACGAATACGACAGGCAGATCACGCCGGGTTTGTCGTCGCCGTTATCGAACAAATAAGTGCCACGGGTCAGGCGATCGGTGAGGGTCATGCTCATCAGGTCGCGGCCGGTTTCCGGGTCTTTGTCCTTCCAGAATGGGCGGTCGACCATCACAAACGTCTTCGACGACTGCATGTAGCGCGTGCGGTCGAGCGCCATCCACATCTTCTGCGAGAACAGGGTTTCGTCGCATTCGATCTGGGTGGTCAGCAGCCAGCTCTGGCAAGTGGTCAGCACGGCGGCGTATTCGCGGGTGTCGCCGTTGTTGTCGGTGACGGCGAAACGGCCATCCGCCGCATGGGCAATTTTCTTTACCCCGGAGCGCGGCGCACCACGGTGCAGGGATTTCAGGCTGGTGCCTTCGGGCCAGTGCACGCAGCGCTCCGGCACATGCCGCCAGATGCCCTGCGGTACTTGTTCGACGCCGCCGATCACCAGGTGCTGATGGTCGTCGCAGTTGGTCATCACCACACGGAAGATTTCCAGCATCGAGTTGGGGAAGTCCGAGTCCCAGCCGCCGGTGCCGAAACCGACCTGACCGAACACTTCGCGGTGATGGAACGACAGTTTGGCGAAGGCTTCGGAGGTGGCGACGAAGTCGTAGAAGGTGCGGTCGTCCCACAACGGCACAAGCGTGTTCCACAGCTCTTTCAGGCGCGGCACATCGCGATCGCGAATGGCCTGCTGGATGTCGGCGAACTGCGAACCCGCTTCCAGCGCATCCGCCCAGGCGTCAGCCACTTCCTGAAACAGCGCAGGCAGATCCGCCAGTTTCTGTGCGTAATGGGTTTTACCCTCGAGGTCGATCACGGTGCTGCCAGAGGCCGGTGTCAGCGGGTTCGGGAAGGGTTTGGTCTCAAGACCGAGCTTGTCGACGTAGTGATAGAACGCGGTGGAAGACACCGGGAAACGCATGCCGCCGAGTTCAGCGACGATACCGTCCGTGCCGTTGAAAGCCTGCGAGCGCAGACGGCCACCCAGTTTCGACGCCTCGTAAACTACGGGCTTGAGGCCAAGTTTCATCAACTCGTAAGCGGCGACCAGACCGGCAATACCTGCCCCCACGATTGCCACTTCGGCGCCGTGATTATGTTCAGGAATACTGCCGAGGCCGGCCGGGTGTTCGATCCAGTCGTCGAACGCGAACGGAAAGTCCGGGCCGAAAATGGTGACGGGTTTCTTACCGTCTGCAGGATGGCGATTGTTCTTGTTCATGGCTGACCTTGCTGGCGACCCGACGCGGGATGCGCGTCTGAGTATAGGAAAAGATGCCAGCCATTCTAGGGAGCGTAGAACACGTTAATAAGACGCAAAGTGTCGTCGTTTTGCCAGATTAACGATCAATATGACGATTGGAGACTTCATACCGACCAAAATGTGCGAGCGAGCCTGCTCGCGAAGAGGCCCTGAAATCCACCCGAGAAGCCCGATAAAAACCTTAGACCGGCTGCCCCCGATCAATCTTGCTACTCAAAATGATCGAAGTCGTGGTCTTCTCCACCCCGTCCACGCTGCCAATCTGATCGAGCAACTGATCCAGTTGCTCCGGCGAATCCGTACGCAACCACGCCACATAATCAAACTCACCACTGACTGCACACAGCTGCTGCACCTGCGCCATCGCACTCAATCGGCGCAACACCTCTTTGCCGGAACGCGGCTGCACCTTGATCCCTACATACGCCTGCAAGCCGCCATCGACCACCCGCTGACCCAGGCGCACACCATAACCGGTGATCACTTTAGCCTTTTCCAGCCGTGCCAGACGCGACGTCACGGTGGTGCGCGCAATGCCCAATTGCCGGGCAAGCATGGCCACGCTCTCACGAGCATTGATCTGCAGGGCAGCGATCAACTGACGATCGATTTCATCAAGCACGGGCGGGCGGATGTCTGGCAAGGGGCGGCTCCATTGGCGCGGGTCGGTGGTTGGCGCATGTTACAGGCTCAATTGCAGGGACGCTTGCAGGCGATGATCGGGTTTTCATCCGCAGGTCGACGCTATTGTTCCGCTGAAACCTGACCGGTGATTCGAGCCCGTGTTGCTTACGCCAGTACCTTGGCAAATGCCTCCCGGAATCGGCGCATGTCATCGTCCGTCCCGACACTCACTCGAACCCAGGTCGGCCATTCTTTCCATACGCGACCCACATGAATGTGGCGCTCGGCCAAGGCCTTTACCACGGCAACCGCAGGGCGTCTGACATCAATCATGAAGCAATTGGCCTGGGACGCTGTGCAACGAAAGCCTCGCGCACTCAGCCAGGCGATGGTTTCCTCTCGCAGACGCGTGTTGTTCTGTTTTCTTTGCGCCAGCAGCGGAGCGTCCTCAAGGCTGGCGATTGCTCCCAGCAAAGAAGAAGCGGCCGGGACGTTGTAGTTGCCGAATACTTCCAATTGTTCCAACAGCGCAGGGTTGCCCACCGCGATGCCGAGCCTTGCACCCGCCATGCCGTAGATTTTCGAAAAGGTGCGCAGCACCAGCAGGTCGGGGTGATCCTTGACCAGCGGGATGCAGGTGATGGCCTGCGAGAAATCGATGTAAGCCTCGTCCACCAACAGAATCGAACCTTTGGGTTTGTCCTTCAGCGCGCGTTCAATGGCGTTGCGGGCAGTGAGGGTGCCGGTCGGATTATTCGGATTGCAGATGTAAATCAACCCCGGCTGATGATCGGCAGCCAGCATGCGCGGCAGGTCGTGAGCATGCTCGGCGTTCAGCGGTACTTCGTGGACAGCGACATTTCTACCGCGAGCAGCCTGGACGGGATCTTCATAGGACGGTGCGGCAACCACCAGACTTCCCTGTTGCGTGAAGGCATGCACGGCGTGCTGCAGGGCCAGCTTGGAGCCGCAGTAGGTCTGGACGAATTCTGCGGGTACGCCTTGCTGGCGGGCAAACAGTGCATTGAGCCGGTCCTGGATCTTGTACGGATAACGCCCCGACAGATCGATACCGTCCTGCATCGCTTGTCGAGCAGCCGTCGAGGGGCCCCAAGGGCTTTCGTTGAAATTGATCAGCACCTCGTCAGAGGTTGCCGCCGCAGAGGCTGTTTCAATTTGAGCCTGCGCCCACGGATTGTGCGCCAGCAGTGGCAGTGTCGCGGCAAATCCAACGAATGAGCGTCGAGTGACATCAACCATGAAAACTCCCTTTTCGGATCATCAGATGCGCCACTGCTGTGTGGCCCTTTACTGAAGTAACGAAATGGTTAAAGGTTGATTTACCGCCGAGGAACTGTGAAAAGCAATTCAGGGAGTGCTTGTTTTTTCAAGTGATCGTGGCAAAGACGTTTTTGCCCGACGAGATAACTGCATTACGCGGCGCTCGATAAGTTGGTAACTGATGAATGAAACGAGAATCACCGCACCATAGGAGATGGTCCAGAAGAGTATGGCGTTCCCTAGCCCACCCTTGGAGTAACCGAGCATGCTCCAAATACGCCCGCAGACACTTAGCGTGAGGATGTGTGACAGGTACATTGAATAGGAAATGTCGCCGACAAATGCTAGCAGGCGGGGTGCATGTTTTTTGCTTATGCCTTCTTGCAAAGCACAAGCCAATAACAATAGCGCGTAGCCACCACCGACCAGGAATGCCCGTTCCAGTGATATCGCCTGAATAACATCAGTATTGCCCACTGTTTTATCGAAAAAAGCGTAGAGCAGACTGGTCATCCCCACTCCTGCAAGTAACGCAGGTGTTATCGTTTTCAGGCCGCGTTGCACAAGCCTCAGATAAGCGACGCCCGACAGCGCGCCGAGTATGAATTCTATTGAAAATTCGTGGGTGATAATCCGCAGATAAGGAGCGCCTGTCGTGGTCATGAAAAAAGACGCGAAGACAATTGCAAGCAACCAGACGAGCAAGGAAGCCGAAACGTATTGTACTGGCAGCTTCAATATTAAGGCGAAGACCAGGTAAAACCATATTTCATGCGTGAGTGACCACGCAACCATCACCAGGGGGGCTGACGCTTCAGGTAGTAATAGAAAGGAAGAAAGAATATTCGAATGGCCGCTCTGAGAGTTGTTTACCAGTTCTGGCCTGATGATGAAGACCAATAGTACTGCCAGAAAATAAACCCAGTAGGTAGGGTAGATTCGAAGAAAGCGCCCCTTGAGAAAGTTTAATGTCTCGCCGCGCAGCCCAAATTTTTTGCGAAAGGCGATGATCATTACGAAGCCACTGAGTGCGAAGAACAGGTCGACGCCTGTTTGTCCGAATACAAACAGCTCGGGAATGATCGACTCACCCTGTAGGTACTTTGTATTGATAAAAATGGAATGAAACGCAACAACCAGAAGAGCAGCCAGGCCTCTTGCAGCTTGTAGCGAGGAAAGTTTATGCACGTAATTTCGTCCTTCTAACTGGCTAGACATCCTGTGCTGGCAGTTTGAAAGTAACGCATCTTTGATGCAAGGGCGAAGCGCGGAAACTGCCATTTGCCAAACGGCAATTGAATTCAAAAAGCTGCAGCGTTACGGCGGGTGTTGAATACAGCGTTGCCGTGTTGCGTCGACATTTGGCCCACGCGTACGCCAGAAACGCGAAAGCCGCGCATTTGCGCGGCTTTCAGGTTTGGTGGGCCCACACGGACTTGAACCGTGGACCAAAGGATTATGAGTCCTCTGCTCTAACCAACTGAGCTATAGGCCCTCAGTAGGTCGCGGATTATAGCGATGGTTTCTCGGCTGTGCTATCCGAATAATCCGATACGGTTACACGAAGAAACGTTGCCGCGAATTCTTCCGGTGGTAGCGGCAGGCTGACGATGTAGCCCTGGATCTGTTCGCAGCCTTCGGCGGCGAGAAATTGTTGTTGCGCCTGGGTTTCCACACCTTCGGCGATGACTGTGAATTGCATGCTCCGGCCCAGCGCGATAATGGCGCGGACAATGGCTGCGTCGTGGGGGTCATCGGGCAGTCCGCGGACGAACGACTGGTCGATCTTGAGGATGTCCAGCGGCAGGCGTTTGAGGTAACTGAGCGAAGAATAGCCGGTGCCGAAGTCATCGATCGCCAGTTGTACGCCGAGGTGTTTGAGCTGGTGCAACACGGCCAGCGCCTCTTCGGCCTGACTCATGATGAAATTCTCGGTAATTTCCAGTTGCAGTAAATCCGGCTGGAGGCGGTTGTCCTTGAGCAGTTGTTCGATGCGTCCGAGCAGATTCGGCTGACGCAGCTGTGCTCCGGCGAGGTTCACCGACAGTGGGCCGAGGCTGTCGTAGACCTGGTTCCACTCAAACATCTGCCGGCAAGCGGTCTCCAGCACCCAATCGCCGATCTGCAGGATCATGCCGTTTTCTTCGGCCAAGGGAATGAAGTGCTCTGGCGGCACTTCGCCGAAAGTCGGGTGACGCCAACGGATCAACGCTTCGGCACCGACCAGACGATGGTCATCGAGGCTTATTTTCGGTTGGTAGTAGAGGAACAGTTCGTCACGTTCAATGGCTCGGCGCAATTCGTGCTCCAGCGCTATGCGCTCGCTGGCCTGGGCAGTGAGGTCGCGGGTATAGCTTTCGACACGGTTGCGGCCCTTGGCCTTGGAGCGGTACATCGCCGCGTCGGCGTTTTTCACCAGTGTGGCGACGTCGTTGCCGTCCCGAGGATAGAGACTGGTGCCGATGCTGGCGCTGATGAAAAACTCATGCTCGCCCGCCTGAAACGGTGCACCGAAGCAATTGAGCAGTTTGATGGCGATGTTATCCGCGTCGCTGGCCTGTTGCAGGCCCGGTAACAGAATGATGAATTCGTCGCCGCCCAGACGCGCCACGGTATCGATGTCTCGCAGTTGCTCCTTCAGGCGCACGGCGATGCCCTTGAGCAGCAGGTCGCCGACCGGATGGCCGAGGCTGTCGTTGATATGTTTGAAGCGGTCGAGATCGAGAAACAGCACGGCGCCCTGACCGCCGTTTTCCTGCTGATTGTTCAACGCCATCAACAAACGGTTTTCGAACAGCGTGCGGTTCGGCAGACCGGTAAGTGGGTCGTGATGCGCCTGATAGTCGAGTTTGGCTTGTGCATGCTTGAGGCTGGAGATGTCGGCAAACACCGCGACAAAATGAGTAATGAACTTGTCGCGATTGCGAACGGCACTGATGGTCAGCCAACTCGGGTACAACTCGCCGTTCTTGCGCCGGTTGGAGATCTCGCCTTGCCAGTGACCTTCATCGGTCAACTGGTGCCACATTGCCGCGTAGAACGCGCTGTCGTGCAAGCCGGAGGCAAGCAGGCGCGGCGTATGGCCGAGCGCTTCGCTTTCGCTGTAGCCGGTGATCTCGGTGAAGGCGCGGTTGACCGCGCTGATGTGTTGTTGGGTGTCGGTAATCAGCACGCCTTCGGCAGTGCTTTCGAACACGGTGGCGGCCTGCTGCAGTTTTTCCTGCATCAGATGTCGCTCGGTGATGTCGCGGGCGATGGTCAGCATGCAGTCTTCTTCGCCAATCGGCAGCGGACGGCTGGACACTTCGCACAGGCGAATCTGCCCGTCACTGCGACGGATATGGCAGGTGAAGTCACGGACGAAACCATCGCGGTGCAACAGGTCGAGCATCTGTTTGCGCTCGTTGAGGTTGACCCAGATGCCCAGATCCAGCGCCGAGCGATCCACCGACATGGCGCTATTGAAACCGGTGATACGGCTGAAACCTTCGTTGACCTCCAGCAGCAGGCCATCGCTCTGGCGTGACAACAACAAACCATCCGGCGAGGCATGGAAGGCCTTGGCAAACTTCTCTTCGGAGGTTTGCAGTTGCTGCTGGGTTTCCTTGAGCTGAGTGATATCACGCACGACGACGACCAGGGCTGGCGTGGTGTCCAGATCGAAGGGTTCGGCGGAAATCAGGCCAGTGAACAATTGGCCGTTGTTGCGGCGAAAAGGCATCTCCAGATTGCGAATACTGCCCGCCTGCAAACGTTGCAGCAGTCCCGGACCGACCCCGGAAATTCCCCAGATATTCAAATCGGTCGCCGTTTGCCCAAGCACTTCCTCGGCTCTCAGCCCGATCTGTTCTTCAAACGCTTCGTTGACCTCCAGCAGGCAACCGTCGGACAGCCGTGCAATGACCAGGATGTCCGGGCACTGCTGGAAGACCGAAGCGAATTTTTGCTCCGAGAGACGCAGCGCCTCTTCAGTGCGCTTGATTTCGCTGATGTCGATCATCAAACCGCGCATCACCGGCTCGTGACCATGTTCGATCAGGCTGACGATATCGCGTACCCACAAGCAGCGACCATCGGCGGTGATCACTCGATAGTCGACGATGTGATCGCGACCCTCGCGTAGCGCCTCTTTGCAGTAGCTCTGTGTGCGGGTCAGATCGGCCGGGTGAATGATGTTGTGCCAGAAACCGGGGATCAGCCAGTGCGATTGTGGATAGCCGAGCAAGTCTTCGGCGTGGGGCGAGACATAGCTGTAGGTGAAGTCGCTCATCCGCGCTTCCCAGGCGATGGCCGACAGGCTCTCGACCAGGCCGCGATAGTGATACTCGCTGCTGCGCAGTTCCTGTTCGAGGTCTATGCGACGGGCGATTTCCGAACTCAGGCGGCGGTTGATGCGGATCACCACGGCAAGAATCGTCACCAACAGCAGCAAACCCGGTAAACCGTAGATCAATAGATCTGACCAGAATGTCCGATGATCAAGGACGTTCCCGACCCAATGCTCCTGAATGCTGCTTATTTCATCAGGACTCATGTCCGCGAGCACTTTGTCGAGAATCCCCACCAATACCTTGTTGTCGCGGGGCACGGCCATTGCCAGTTGGTAGCGATATGGGGTTTCGCCACTGACGTACAGACCGTCGAGCTTGAGCTGGCGCAGGCTCCAGACGCTGGACGCGAGGTCACCGACAACGGCGTCCACTTCGTCGGTCGCCAACGCTTGCAGCGCCGAACTGACATTGGGCATGGCCACCAGATTCAGATCGGGATGGTGGGTGCGTAATAGTTCGTGGGGCGCGTAGTTCTCCACCACGGCGATCTTCAAACCGTACAAGTCGTCGAGTTTGCGCGGTTGCGCGCCGCCGATATGGGCGAGGATGACGATCGGAAAATCAAGATAAGGGCGAGTGAACGACAGGTAGGTCTGGCGCTCTGGGGTGGACATGATCCCGGGCAGGAGGTCGATCTTGCCCGACTTGACCTGCTCCAGCACCACCGTCCAGCTCACTGGCTCAATGGGGGTCAACTTGATTGCCAGGCGTTGGCGAATCACATCGATATAGTCCGCCGCCAAGCCCTGATAACGGTTCTGGTCATCGCGAAACTCGAAGGGTGGCCACGACGCATCGACACCCAGGCGCAAGTCCGGGTGAGCCGCCAGCCAGCTACGTTCTTCATCGGTCAGAGTCAGCGCGTCAGCCGTTGCGGTCCAGATCATCAGTGACAGCAAAAAAAGCACGGACGCCAATCTGGGCATAACGCTCTCGTTATGGCTCGGGGATGATTGTTTCGAGTGTAGACGGGGTACGCGGGGGAGGGGCGTTGCGAAGAATTTAATCTGCCATATAAACAAAACCCCCGGCCTGGGCCGGGGGTTCTGGTATCACTCGTCGAGGAAGGAGCGCAGATGCTCGCTTCGCGTCGGGTGGCGCAGCTTGCGCAGCGCCTTGGCTTCGATCTGACGGATCCGCTCACGCGTTACGTCAAACTGTTTGCCCACTTCTTCGAGTGTATGGTCGGTGTTCATGTCGATACCGAAACGCATGCGCAGTACTTTGGCTTCACGGGCAGTGAGGCCGGACAGCACTTCGCGAGTCGCTTCTTTGAGGCTCTCAACAGTGGCGACATCGATTGGCGACTGCATGGTCGAGTCTTCGATGAAGTCACCCAGATGGGAGTCTTCGTCATCACCGATCGGGGTTTCCATGGAGATCGGCTCTTTAGCGATCTTCAATACCTTGCGGATCTTGTCCTCAGGCATTTCCATGCGTTCGCCCAGCTCTTCCGGGGTCGGTTCGCGACCCATTTCATGCAACATCTGCCGGGAAATGAGGTTGAGGTTGTTGATCGTCTCGATCATGTGCACC
>NZ_JBITSX010000013.1:108908-109926 GCF_044541255.1 Pseudomonas sp. NPDC085632
GGATCCACCAGGTGGCATAAGTCGAGAACTTGTAACCACGACGGTATTCGAACTTGTCCACCGCTTTCATCAGACCGATGTTGCCTTCCTGGATCAGATCGAGGAATTGCAGGCCGCGGTTGGTGTACTTCTTGGCGATCGAGATCACCAGACGCAGGTTGGCTTCAACCATCTCTTTCTTCGCGCGGCGGGCCTTGGCCTCACCGATCGACATGCGACGGTTGATGTCCTTGATTTCTGCGATGGTCAGACCGGTTTCGGTTTCCAGCGCGATCAGTTTCTGCTGGCAACGAATGATATCCGGCTGCACGCGGCCGATGGCTTCGGCGTACTTGCTCTTGCCTTTGGCCAGGGCGTCGGACCAGCTTTCGTCGACTTCGTTGCTCGGGAACTGACGCAGGAAATCAGCGCGTGGCATACGTGCATCACGTACGCACAGCTGCATGATCGCGCGCTCTTGCTGACGCAAACGATCCAGGGCACCGCGAACACGCTCGACCAGGCCTTCGAATTGCTTCGGTACCAGTTTGATCGGCATGAACAGCTCGGCCAGTACCAGCAACTCGGCAATCGCCGCCTTGTTGTTGCGACCGTGCTTTTTCAGGGCCTTGCGGGTGATTTCCATCTGGTCAGCCACGGCGCCAAAGCGCTGGGCAGCGATGACCGGATCCGGACCGCTTTCGGCTTCTTCTTCGTCATCGGAAGATTCGGCTTCATCGTCATCGGTGTCGTCGTCGGCTTTCGCCGCTTTGGCTTCGACAGGCGGCGGCACCTCGGCAGGCGGCGCAATGCCGTCGTCCGGGTCAATATAACCGCTCAGGACGTCGGACAGGCGACCACCTTCGGTGGTGACGCGAGTGTACTCGGAGAGGATGTGGTCAACCGTGCCAGGGAAGTGCGCGATTGCGCTCATCACTTCACGGATGCCCTCTTCGATACGCTTGGCGATTTCGATTTCGCCTTCACGAGTCAGAAGCTCGACCGTACCCATTTCACGCATGTACATGCGCACCGGGTC
>NZ_JBITSX010000014.1:0-60176 GCF_044541255.1 Pseudomonas sp. NPDC085632
GGTAATTGCGCAGCAGCTCGTCGGACGGCGTCAGAGCGAACAACAGCGCAGCAAATTTACCAAACTTCAGCATTTCCATCGTGAAACTCCTAATGAACCCCAGTGTGTTAAGTAAAACGTGTAGCGCCCGCTCACTTCAGGTAAGGGGACCAGGACGGTTCTCTGACTTCGCCTTGAGCGGTAGGAAGCGGGAGCCTAACGCGTCCATTAATGGACACGAGCATCAAGACTCCCCGGCCCTGTTGGCGGGTGGCGTAGATTACCATGGTGCCGTTGGGCGCAACAGTAGGTGACTCGTCCAGAGTGCTATCAGTGAGGATCTTTACACTACCTCGCTGCAGATCCTGAGCTGCCACCTTGAAATTGGTGAAGCCATCCTGACGATGGATCATCACCAAAGTCTTTTCATCAGCCGAAAGTTTAGGGTTGGCGTTGTAGTTACCCACAAACGTCACACGCTCGGCACCACCGCCACTGGCGCTGGTTTTGTAGATCTGAGGCTTGCCGCCGCGGTCCGAGGTGAAGTAGATGGTCGAACCATCCTTGCCCCAGTACGGTTCGGTGTTGATACCAGGACCTGCGGTTACACGGGTGATCTGGCGCGAAGCCAGGTTCATCACGTAGATGTCCGGGTTACCGTCCTTGGACAGTACGAACGCCAGGCGATCGCCATTCGGCGACCAGGCTGGCGCGCCGTTCAGGCCTTCGAAGTTGGTGATCTGCTCACGGCGACCGGTGTCGATGTTCTGCATGAAGATGCGCGGACGCTTCTGCTCGAACGACACGTAGGCGATGCGTTTGCCATCCGGTGCGAAGCGCGGCGACAGAATCGGCTCACGCGATTGCAACAGCGTCACTGCGCGAGCACCGTCGTAGTCCGAACGCTGCAGGGTGTAACGGGTGTTCTTCTCGGAGAAGCGCTCAGCCGTCACGTACAGCAGACGCGTCGAGAACGCACCTTCAATCCCGGTCAGTTTCTGGAACGACTGGTCGGAGATGAAGTGTGCCATGTCGCGCAATTGCTCGGTGGTACCGGAAACACTGCCGTCTGCCACTTTTTGCTCGGTGGCCACGTTGAACAGTGCCCACTGCACCTGCAGGCGACCGCCCGCCGGCGCAATGCTGCCGACCATCATGTATTGAGCACCCACCGCCTTCCAATCACGGAAGATGATTTCGCTCGGCTGGCTTGGCTGGCTGATCATGTTTTGCTTTGGAATCGGCGAGTAGTAGCCCGAGTTGCGCAAATCGTTACCAATAATTTCAGCCATGTCGTCCGGCAGCACGGCACCGCCCTGCATACCGAACGGTACAACCGCGATCGGGGTTGCCCGATCGCTGCCGCTGGTGACCAGAATGTTCTTTTCATCTGCCATCGCGATCCCTGCCATGCAGCAGATCACGACCAGCATTCCTCGAAGAAGGTTTCTCACAAGGCTAGATCCTCAGGTGTGAATGTAATATTGAATGAACGATACGCATCGAAATCGCTCGGCTTCATTCCCTGCATTTCTGTCAAACGTCCAATATTTTTGACCGCTGCCACTGCCGAAGCGTCGAACGGACCGTCGCCACTGGACTTGGCCACGCTGACCGAAGTCACCGTACCGTCCGGCAACATGCCGATCTGCAACACAACCGTCATGCCTTTGCGTGCCGAAGGTGGACGCGCCCAGCCTTCTGCTGCTCGCGCACGAATCAGGTCATCGAAACTGCCCGCGACTTCGTCGCCCTGCTCATCGGCCAAGGCCTGCTGGCGCTGCGGCGTATCGGAAAGCAAATCGGCCAAGGCCTGAGCCTTTTTGTCTTCGGTCGATTTACGTGCTGCATCCTGCGCTTTCTTCTTCGCAGCATCGGCAGCAGCTTTCTTCTTCGCTTCGTCGGCGATTTTCTTCTTCGCCTCTTCAGCTTCAGCTTTCTTCTTGGCGTCTTCGGCGGCTTTCTTCTTCGCGTCTTCGACGATCTTCTTCTTGGCTTCTTCAGCGGCTTCTTTCTTGGCCTCTTCCTTAGCCTCTTCTTCAGCCTTCTTCTTGGCTATATCAGCCAGTTGTTTCTCTTCGGCCTTCTTGGCTTCGGCTTTCTTCGCGTCGTCAGCTTTCTTGGCGTCATCCGCCTTCTTCGCTTCGTCCGCTTTTTTAGCCTCATCGGCCTTCTTGGCTTCCTCGGCCTTTTGAGCCGCTTCTTCTTTCTTTTGTTCCGCAGCGGCCTTGATCTCTTCCTGCTCGACCTTTTTCTGTTCCATCTGCTCGACTTCGGTCTGGCGCGCGGCGGATTTCTTCGCCTCACCCGCAATCTTCTGATTGGTCTGGGTGGTTGCCTGACTTTTCGATTTCAGCTGGTACAGGGTCGCCTGGACAATCGGTTTGGCCGGCGGCAGCTCTGGTGTGAAGGCAAAACTGACGAACAGCATGCCGAACACCAGCACGTGCAGGACAATTGCCAGAACACTAGGCCAGAAGTAGCTTTCCGAGGCGGACGGCTCTCGCTGTTGCTGCATCAGGGGGCCTCGGTAATCAAACCAACATTACCGACCCCGGCTTTCTGCAACCCGCCCATGGCGCCCATGACGGAACCGTAGTCGACGGTTTTGTCGCCGCGAATGAAGACCTGGGTACGCTTGCCGCCTTCAGTGCCGGCACGAATGATCTTGGTCACCGCGTCGGTCATTTGCGGCAGGGTCATGGCCCTGTCCTGTTGCTTCTCGGTATCGACTTCGCTGCCAAGGTTCCAGTAGTAGGTCTTGTCAGCCTTGATCGAAATGGTCAGGACCTGCGTGTTGTTGTCCTGCGGCAAGGCTTCGCTGGAAACCTTGGGCAGATCAACTTTCACGCCCTGATTGAGCATCGGCGCGGTCACCATGAAGATAACCAGCAGTACCAACATCACGTCGATGTAAGGCACCACGTTCATCTCGGCGACCGGCTTGCGCTTTTTGCGAGCTCGAGCGATTAAAGCCATTGGAAATTACCTGCTTATTCTTCGCTGGTGTGCACTTTGCGGTGCAGGATCGCCTGGAATTCATCGGCGAAGGTGTAGTAGCGGCCCAGCAAGGTTTCGCTGCGAGCGGCGAAACGGTTGTAAGCGATTACGGCCGGGATCGCGGCGAACAGACCGATCGCCGTGGCGATCAGGGCTTCGGCGATACCCGGAGCCACAGTGGCCAGGGTTGCTTGCTGGGCGCTGGCCAGACCGCGGAAGGAGTTCATGATGCCCCACACCGTACCGAACAGACCGATATACGGGCTGACCGAACCGACAGTGGCGAGGAACGGCAGGCTCTGCTCGAGCTTCTCTTCTTCGCGGGAGATGGCGACGCGCATGGCACGGGCCACGCCTTCCATCACCGCTTCAGGGTCGACGCCAGGCTGCTGACGCAGACGGGAGAATTCCTTGAAGCCGGCACGGAAGATCTGCTCCACGCCCGAATCCGGATCCGGGTTGCTGCCCGCCTGACCTGCTGTTTGAAGCGCAGGCTGACCCGGTTCAATTCGATTACATCAGCGCTTACCAGCAGTTCGTCGTCCAGTCGCGCCGGCGCGTGATAGCGCGCTTCGCTGGAGTGCACGACAAACAACAGGTCCTCCCCTGCCAGCTGCGATTGGGCAAAGCCCAACTCGCGAAGCCGCTCGGTTCGAGCCCGTTCCATAAACTTGAGGTAATTAACGTAATACACGATGCCGCCCGCATCGGTGTCCTCGTAATAAACGCGACAACGATGTGCGAACGGCTCAAGCCCGTTTTGCGCGCGCATACTCTAGTGCTTACTCCTCAGGTTGCCAATCCGGCCAGGCAACTGTTTTTCATGGTTTCAGGGCTTTCCTGCAAAAGTACCGTCCTGTGACCGTACAAACCCTGAATAAATCGACAACAAATGTGTATTAGTCGTCCATAGCATCAAGAAACTCGTCTGCCACGGGCATTTCGCCCATTCGTGACGGAATGTTTAAACCGAAGTGCAGATACGCATGCCGCGTCACCACCCTGCCCCGTGGCGTGCGCATGATGTAACCCTGCTGGATCAGGTACGGCTCCAGCACATCCTCAATCGTGTGGCGCTCTTCGCTGATCGCAGCGGCGAGACTGTCGATGCCGACCGGACCTCCGTCGAACTTCTCGATCATGGTCAGCAGCAAACGTCGGTCCTGATGATCGAAACCGTGTTCGTCGACGTCCAGCAGGTTCAACGCCAGGTCCGCCACCGCTTTGGTGATATGGCCTTTGGCACGGACTTCGGCAAAATCGCGCACCCGGCGCAGCAGACGATTGGCGATCCGCGGCGTACCACGGGCGCGACGCGCGATTTCGAACGAACCTTCCGGATCCAGTGGCAGACCGAGAATCGCCGCCGAACGGCTGACAATCGTCGCCAGGTCAGCCGTGCTGTAGAACTCAAGACGCTGGACGATACCGAAGCGGTCACGCAACGGGTTGGTCAGCATCCCGGCGCGAGTGGTGGCGCCAACCAGCGTGAACGGCGGCAGATCAAGCTTGATCGAGCGCGCTGCCGGCCCTTCGCCAATCATGATGTCGAGCTGGAAATCTTCCATTGCCGGGTACAGCACTTCTTCAACGATCGGCGACAGACGATGAATTTCGTCGATAAACAGCACATCGTGCGGCTCAAGATTGGTCAGCAACGCGGCCAGATCACCCGGACGCTCCAGCACTGGGCCGGACGTACTCTTGATCGACACGCCCATTTCCTGGGCGATGATGTTGGCCAGCGTGGTCTTGCCCAGACCCGGCGGGCCGAAAATCAGCGTGTGATCAAGCGATTCACTACGACCACGGGCAGCCTGGATGAACAGCTCCATCTGCTCGCGCACGGTCGGCTGGCCAATATAGTCGGCCAGACTGACCGGGCGAATGGCCCGGTCCTGGACTTCTTCGCGCTCGCGCGGGCTATGCGCGGCGGTGATCAGACGATCAGCTTCAATCACTTAAATCATTCCCTTCAGGGCACGGCGGATCAGGTCTTCACTGCTCAAATTCTTGTCCTTGATGGCGGTAATCGCCTTGCTCGCTTCCTGTGGCTTGTAACCCAGGGAAATCAGCGCGCTGACTGCATCGTTCTCGGCGGTATTGACCGGCGCCGGGCCGTCCGGTTGATTCGGTACCAGCGCGAACATGGCCGGCGTAGTTTCCCACGCCTTGAAGCGGTCTTTCAGCTCGACCAGCAGACGCTCCGCGGTTTTCTTGCCGACTCCCGGCACTTTGGTCAACGCCGAAGTGTCCTGCGACTGCACGCAGCGGATCAGTTCGTCGACTTCCAGACTCGACATCAAGGCCAGGGCCAATTTAGGCCCGACACCATTGAGACGGATCAACTCGCGAAAAAAGTCTCGCTCACGCTTGCCGGCAAAACCATAGAGTAACTGCGCGTCTTCGCGCACGACCAAATGGGTGTGCAGGGTCAGCGGTTCACCGACCGACGGCAGACGTTAAAGTGTGGTCATGGGCACTTCCAGCTCATACCCGAGGCCGTTTACATCCAGAATCAGGTGCGGCGGCTGTTTCTCAGCCAGGGTGCCGCGCAAGCGTCCAATCACGTTTCAGATCCTTGAGCGTTGGCCAGCCGTGGGCTGGCGACTATCGAAAGGCCAATTTCGCGCCGACGACTCAGGCGCAGGAAATCCTGCTTTCAAGAAAATTGATGCTGATGCTATCAGAGACGCAGGCGCCCGCCACGACTGCGTGCCGTTCCCAAACCGTGCGGCAGCAGACTGGAACGCGTGTGCGCATGACAAATGGCGATAGCGAGGGCGTCCGAGGCATCGATTTGCGGTTTGCTGGTGAGCTTGAGCATGTGCATGACCATCATCTGCACTTGTTCTTTATTGGCGGCTCCCGTGCCGACCACGGCCTGCTTGACCTGGGTGGCCGTGTACTCGGCGATCTCCAGGCTCTCTTCAGCGCCAGCCACGATTGCAGCGCCGCGAGCTTGACCGAGTTTCAGCGCCGAATCGGCGTTTTTCGCCATGAACACTTTTTCGATGCCCATGGTCACCGGGCCGTACGTCTGGATGATTTCACGCACGCCGCGATAGACGATTTGCAAACGCTCATGCAATTCGCCCGCGCCGGTACGAATGCAGCCCGAAGCCACATAAATACAGCCGCCACGCCCGGTATCACGAACTATCCCGTAACCGGTGATGCGCGAACCGGGGTCGATACCAAGAATTAAAGTCATAACGCCTGCAGAAATTGATGCGAAAGCTGAGGGTACATGTAGGAGCTGCCGAAGGCTGCGATCTTTTGATCTTTCAAAAACAGAAAGATCGCAGCCTTCGGCAGCTCCTACAGGTGAAGTGTAGAGCCAGCAAAAACTGCGACCTTTGTATTTGCATCAACCGAGCTGAGCGGCCACGTCTTCCGGAATGTCGGCGTTGGAATAGACGTTCTGCACGTCATCCAGGTCCTCGAGCATGTCGATCAGCTTGAGCACCTTCTCCGCGCCTTCCAGATCCAGCTCGGCGCTGGTGGTCGGCTGCATGACGATTTCTGCGTCATCACCCTTGAACCCGGCCGCTTCCAGCGCGTTACGAACCGCGTAGAAACTGGTGAATGAGGTAAACACGTCAATCGAACCGTCTTCATGGCTGACCACGTCATCGGCATCGGCTTCCAGCGCCGCTTCGGTCAGTGCATCTTCATCGACGCCCGGCGCGAAGCTGATCTGGCCCTTGCGTTCGAACAGGTACGCCACCGAACCATCGGTGCCGAGGTTGCCGCCACACTTGCTGAACGCATGGCGAACGGCTGCCGCAGTACGGTTGCGGTTGTCGGTCATGCACTCGACCATCACCGCGACGCCGCCCGGGCCGTAACCTTCGTAGGTCAGTTCTTCAACGTTGTCCGCTTCGGTGGCACCGGCGCCGCGCGCTACTGCGCGGTCGATGATGTCGCGGCTCATGTTCGCGCTCAGGGCCTTGTCCAACGCCAGGCGCAAACGCGGGTTGGAGCCCGGATCACCGCCGCCCTGACGGGCCGCAACGGTCAGTTCGCGGATCCACTTGGTGAAGATCTTGCCTCTCTTGGCATCCTGACGTTCTTTGCGGTGCTTGATGTTCGCCCACTTGGAATGACCTGCCATAACTCGCTCCGAATTCTCTTTGAAACGTTGCCCGCCCTGCTCATGCAGCGGCCAGCACACAAAAAATCTCGACCTGCTCTCTATAGAAAGAAAAAAGGCGCATCCGAAGATGCGCCTTCAGGCCCGTCTTACTCAGCCTTTGGCGTTTCGCGCAAACGAATGTGCAACTCGCGCAGTGCCTTGGCATCCACCACACCCGGCGCTTGCGTCATCACGTCGGCAGCACTCTGGGTTTTCGGGAAAGCGATCACTTCACGGATCGACTGGGCGCCGGTCATCAGCATCACCAGACGGTCCAGACCGAAGGCCAGGCCACCGTGCGGCGGTGCACCGTACTTCAGGGCGTCGAGCAGGAAGCCGAACTTCTCTTCCTGTTCTGCTTCATTGATACCCAGCAGACGGAATACCGACTGTTGCATCTCTTTGCGGTGGATACGGATCGAACCGCCACCCAGCTCGGTACCGTTCAGCACCATGTCGTACGCGCGGGACAGAGCGCCAGCCGGGTTGGCTTCGAGCTCTTGCGGCGTGCACTTCGGTGCAGTGAACGGGTGGTGCAGCGCCGAGAAGCTGCCGTCGTCGTTCTCTTCGAACATCGGGAAGTCGACGACCCACATTGGCGCCCACTCACAGGTCAGCAGCTTCAGGTCGTGACCGAGCTTGATGCGCAGCGCGCCCAGGGCTTCGCTGACGATCTTGGCCTTGTCGGCGCCGAAGAACACGATGTCGCCGTCAACTGCACCTACGCGATCGAGGATGGCGTTGAGGTTTTCCAGCGGGATGTTCTTCACGATCGGCGATTGCAGACCGTCAACACCGGCAGCACGCTCGTTGACCTTGATGTACGCCAGGCCCTTGGCACCGTAGATGCCGACGAACTTGGTGTAATCGTCGATCTGCTTGCGTGGCATGCTCGCCCCGCCTGGAACGCGCAGAGCGGCGATACGGCATTTCGGATCGTTGGCCGGGCCGCTGAACACTTTGAAATCGACTTCTTTGAGTTGATCGGCAACGTCGACCAGTTCCAGCGGGTTGCGCAGGTCTGGCTTGTCGGAACCGTAGCGGCGCATGGCTTCTTCGAAAGTCATGTGCGGGAAGTCGCCGAATTCCAGACCCAGCACTTCCTTGAACAGGTTGCGGATCATTTCTTCGGTCAGGCCCATGATCTCTTTTTCATCGAGGAAGCTGGTCTCGATGTCGATCTGGGTGAATTCTGGCTGACGATCAGCGCGCAGGTCTTCGTCGCGGAAGCACTTGGCGATCTGATAGTAACGGTCGAAACCGGCCACCATCAGCAGTTGCTTGAACAGCTGCGGCGATTGCGGCAGGGCGAAGAACGAACCGGCGTGAGTACGGCTTGGTACCAGATAGTCACGCGCACCTTCAGGGGTGGCACGGGTCAGGATCGGTGTTTCGACGTCGAGGAAGCCGTTCTCGTCGAGGAAGCGACGAATGCTGGTGGTCATGCGCGAACGCAGACGCAACTTCTCGGCCATTTCCGGGCGACGCAGGTCAAGGAAGCGGTAGCGCAGGCGGGTTTCTTCGCCAACGTCGGAGAACTCGTTCAGCGGGAACGGCGGGGTTTCCGACTCGTTCAGCACTTCCAGTTCGTAGCCCAGCACTTCAATCATGCCCGACGCCATGTTGGCGTTGGTCGCACCGGCCGGACGCAGACGCACCTTACCGGTGATTTTCACGACGTATTCGCTGCGCACGCGATCGGCAGCGGCGAAGCTTTCGGCGCGATCCGGATCGAATACCACTTGGGCCAGACCATCACGATCACGGATATCGAGGAAAATCACCCCGCCGTGGTCGCGACGACGGTGAACCCATCCGCAAAGGGTAATTTCCTGGCCTTCCAGGCTTTCGTTCAGTTGGCCGCAATAGTGGCTGCGCATCATGATAATGGTTCGCTTCTCGTCATTCGATATTCGGTGGAGATCCCGTTGCTTTCAAGCAATGCGGAAACTCACGCGTGTCGTTCAACCCGGGGTTGAACCCTAGTCAGATTTGTCGCCACCGGCCAGGTTCTTCTTGGCGCCGGTCTTGAAATCGGTTTCGTACCAACCGTCGCCACTGAGGCGAAAGCCTGGCATCGACAGTTGCTTCTTGAGCTCTGGCGCCTGACAGGCAGGGCAGTCGACCAGCGGTGCCTCGCTGATCTTTTGAATGGCTTCCAACTGATGACCACAGGAAGCACATTGATAATCGTACATCGGCATGGGGGGCGTCTCGGCGATCAGATTGCCACCGCGCGCAGGGCTTTGCGGCGAAAGAGCGGGATTATATCGATTAAATGCGGCCTGTGCAGCCGTAAGACTGCACAGGCCGCGACCTCGTTTGCAACCGCCGTTTCAGAGCGATTCGGCAGGAGTCGCTTGTTTGACGCCGTTCATGACACACACCACCCGCACCAGCGCGCTGAAATTTCTCACCCCGCCGTAACGCAGATGCACTTCACGGTCGACGTGGGACAACAGCGAGCTGATCGAACAGCAGTTGTCTGCAGCCATATTGCCGAGGATGTTCCAGTAGACCCGCTCCAGTCGCAGGCAGGTTGCATAACCGTTCAGCCGCACGGATCGTGACGATGGCTGAACCAATGCCATGTCGAATTCGTTGACGAACGGATCGACTTTCAATTCATGTGGCAAGCCGACAATCCTGTCGCCTCGCCTGTCTCCCTCTACCATATCGGTGACACTCCTTTGCCATCTCTGCTTGTTTGAAAAGTCACATCCTGTGGCTTTCATAAAAGCGCAGACACAAAGTTATAGCCAGACGACTTATTGACCGACAACGTAGGATAAGCCAACGACACAGGTAGGATTGCGGACAGCGCGCGAGCCTTCTGCTGCTCGCCCGCGCACCCGGATGTTTACGCTTCCAGCAAGGCGCGCAGCATCCACGCAGTTTTCTCGTGAACCTGCATGCGCTGGGTCAAGAGGTCTGCGGTCGGCTCATCGCTGACCTTGTCGAGCAGCGGGAAGATGCCACGCGCCGTGCGGGTCACGGCTTCCTGGCCGTCGACCAGTTGTTTGATCATGTCCTCGGCACTCGGCACGCCCACTTCTTCCTTGATAGAAGAAAGGCGTGCGTAGGTGGCGTAGGCGCCTGGCGCCGGAAAGCCCAAGGCGCGAATACGCTCGGCAATCAAATCAACGGCCAGCGCGAGTTCGTTGTATTGCTCCTCGAACATCAAGTGCAGCGTCCGAAACATCGGACCGGTGACGTTCCAGTGGAAGTTGTGGGTTTTCAGATACAGCACGTAGGTGTCCGACAACAGACGGGATAGTCCTTCGACGATGGACTTGCGATCTTCTTCACTGATACCGATATCGATTGCCATGTTTACCCCCTAACGGCGATTGAATTCATCCAACAGGTGCAACCCCACTCTAGCAAGGCTGCCGACACCCCGCAGCCCCGATCAGGTTCATACGCTGCGACAAATCGACCGAGGCGATGCCGCTGGCCGGGCTGATTTGAGTAGCTGCAGGCTTTGCTGTTAAATAGACAGTGTGTCGCCATGCCCCATTTTTCGGGGCGTTGCGCATAGGCTGATGCCGTGAACGTGTCCACCGCCTCTTATTTTGTTCCGAAGCGAACCGTGCGCCTTCAGCTCTTCCTTGTGAGCCGTCATAAACGTGAGTCAATCAAAATGTTGAAAATCGTCCACCTGCTAATGGGCGCAGCGGCCTTGCTGCTGTCGTTCATACCCAGCTTGAAATCCGAAGCCGTTCCTTACCTGCAACAACCCGATGCACTTTACCTGGCCTTTTTCGGCCTGCTGAACCTGGTGATTGCCCCAGTGATTCCCTACTGGAACAAAGGCCCTCGTCAGCATCTGCAAAACCTGGTCAGCGCTCTTCTGGTCCTGACTGTCGTCCTGCAAACCTTGACCCTGATCGCCCCGATGCCCGTCATCGCCGGCCAGCCTGCCGTACTGTTCACCCTGGTGATCGCGCTGGTTGCCGTGGTCCTGCACCTGGCTGTGAGCTTCTATCGTTCTTCACCGGCTGCCGCGCCAACCAGCTATGACATGACCAATCGCGATACCGGTACCGTCAAGTGGTTCAACACCTCCAAAGGCTTCGGCTTTATCTCCCGGGATTCCGGCGATGATATTTTCGTGCACTTTCGCGCAATCCGTGGCGAAGGTCACCGTGTTCTGGTCGAAGGCCAGCGCGTGGAGTTCTCGGTGATGAACCGCGACAAAGGCCTGCAAGCCGAGGACGTGATCGCCGCGCTGCCGCGACGCTGATCCAGGCATAAAAAAACCGCGAGCAGTGTGCTGTTCGCGGTTTTTTTATGCCTGATGAAAAGTGCCGCCTCAGTAGTGCGGCGGTGGCGCCTCATCCTCGAAGGATTCGAACTGGCCGACCATCTCCTCCTGACGCTTGAGCAGGGCCGCCATCTGCAATTGCAGGCGTTCGACCACGCGCTGCTGAGCCACCAGCACGTCGTTCAATGCCTGAATGGTGTCATCCTGAAACGCCAAGCGGCTTTCCAGATCGGTCACGCGTTCTTCCAGGCTCATGACTCAGCCCTCCACAAAGGTAAAATGCTCGGTCAGGACCCGTCGCAACCGTTCACGAATGGCAGCGACCTGCTCGGCACTGTAAGGCTTGGCCGGGTGCTTGCCCCAGACTGGCGCCGGCCAGGCTGCGTCGTCGCGCTTGCGCACAATCACATGCATGTGCAACTGGGCGACGACGTTGCCCAGCGTTGCGACGTTCAGCTTGTCGGCGTCAAACAAATCCTTGAGCAGCTCAGCCAGCGCGGTGGTTTCCTGCCACAACTGCTGTTGATCGGCGACATCCAACTGAAACAACTCGCTGATATCGTCGCGACGAGGCACCAGGATGAACCAAGGGTAGTTGGCGTCATTGGACAGCAGCAATCGGCAGAGAGGGAAATCACCGATGATCAGCGTGTCCTGTTGAAGTCGTGAATCTAAAGCAAACACTGAGCGCACTCCCGGCTGATCTTCATTATTCAGCTTAGCGTCTGATCCATAGAGACAGCGCACCAAGCGACAGGACGGCAGCATACCTGCGAATGCGCCCGCCTTCACGACGACGGTGTAATCCGGCGCCCTGTCGATGCCCCGACATGTGACATTTAAGGGCGCCAACGCACCAGCACGGAACCAACTTCGCCGCTGAGTTCGAAAAAATGACCGAAATCTTCAGAGGCGTTCAGCATTACTGCCTGTGCAAGCTGTATGAATTCAGAACAGCTGTACATTTTTTTGCACCAAAACCGCACAGTGCGTCTACGCTCACTGCGTCGGGCATCCGCCAAATACTCACTGAAGGGGTGAACCGGTAACGTTTTTGGTTGTCACGCGCGTTTGGCGGCGCGGCAACACCATAGGAGGAATGGCGTCAAGCGTAGAAAAAATCAGGCTTGAGGCCCAGCTTTCACGAGGTTTTCACAAGCGCAGGCGGGTGTTCAGAAAAATAACCGCATCGAAATTGCGGTTTGTGCACGCTTGTTGCATTCGTACCCATATGGACTATAAGCGCACCACTGGAAGTGGATGCCTTAAGCCCCATAAGAACAGTGGCAGGGTTGCCCGATGGAGATTCAAGTGTTTTGCCAGGGACTCTTTTTTACCGATGCAAAAAGGCCCATAAACAGCGATAAAGTTGTCAGTCCGGCTGCATTGGTACTGTGAATTTGCGACATCCACCACGCCATTTGCGACACCGTCGTAAAGAAGCTGAAAGGTTGGAATAGCAAGTATCGCCAACATTGTCGGCGTGATATAAGTTTGCGCCGACACAAAAAGAAAGAGCCGCCCAGATAATAAAACAGGTGGGACGGCAGTACTCTTCTAAAACCAAAGGAGCAAATCACGATGCGCGTGATGAAGTGGAGCATGATCGCACTGGCAGTTGCTGCAGCCGCCAGTACTCAGTTGGCTACGGCCGCCCCGTTTGTGAGTGACCAGGCAGAAGCCAAAGGTTTTGTTGAAGACGCGAAACTCACCGAGACGTTGAAGAACTACTACTTCAACCGCGACAACAAAAACGGCGGCCATGACCAGAAAGACTGGACCCAGGGTTTCCTGGGCAACTTCACCTCCGGGTACACCCAAGGTACCGTTGGTGTTGGTATTGATGCATTCGGTTACCTGGCCTTGAAACTCGATGGCGGTGACGGTACTTCCGGTTCGGGCAACATGAGCCGTAGCGATACCATCAAAGCCAACGGTTACGCCCGCGACGTCAATGACAGTCAAGGTAAAGCCGGCGCAGCCATCAAGTTCCGCGTATCCAAAACCGAGTTGAAAGTCGGCGATATGCAGCCAAGCACTGCACCAGTGTTCGCTGTTGGCGGTTCCCGCATCCTTCCGCAAACTGCCAGTGGTTTCCAGCTGCAAAGCAGTGAAGTCAAAGACCTTGACCTCGAAGCCGGTCACTTCTACTCGGCCACCAGCCAGGACAAAAACGCCCATGATGGCGAGCTGTGGGCCACTTATGCTGGCGTCAAGGCTGACTCCATCGACTACTTCGGCGGTAAGTACGGTATCACTGACAATCTGTCCGCTTCGCTGTATGGCGCGAAGCTGGAAGACATCTGGAACCAGTACTACGCCAACCTGAACTACACCATCCCGATGGGTGGCGATCAGTCGCTGAACCTGGACGGTAACATCTACCGCACCACTGACACCGGTCGCGCTGAAGCAGGCGAGATCAGCAACACCGCGTTCTCCCTGGCTGCTGCGTTCTCGTTCCTGAAAGCTCACACCTTCACCCTCGCCTTCCAGAAGGTCAACGGTGACACTCCGTTTGACTACATCGGTGTCGGCGGCCACGGTCCTTCGAACCGCGGTGGTGACTCGATCTTCCTCGCCAACTCCATCCAGTACTCTGACTTCAACGGTCCTGGCGAGAAATCCGTTCAAGCCCGCTACGACCTGAAAATGGCCGAGTATGGCGTTCCTGGCCTGAGCTTCATGGTCCGTTACGTCAATGGCTGGAACATCGACGGCACCAACACTCCGACCGTCAGCTCTTATACCGGCGCTTACGGCGAAGACGGCAAACATCACGAAACCAACTTTGAAGCGAAGTACGTTGTTCAAAGCGGTCCGGCAAAAGACCTGTCTTTCCGTATTCGCCAAGCGTGGCACACAGCTAACGCTGACGAAGGCGAAGGCGACGTCAAAGAGTTCCGCCTGATCACCGAATACCCACTGAACATCTTGTAATCGTCAGTGGTTAGTTTCAAAGCATAAAAAAAGGCCCATCTTGCGATGGGCCTTTTTTATTGCCGGTCACTTGCAATAGTTGCCTGACCAACAAGTCAGGCAATTAATTAGCAACCTATCATTGTGTAGCCGATTCCTGCACCACACGAATCACCCGTTGTGGAAAAGGAATATCAATGCCAGCAGTCTTTAAACGATCACGCGACTGTTCGTTAAACATGAACATCACGTCCCAGTAATCTGCAGTTTTAACCCACACACGCAGGGAAACAGTGATCGAACTGTCGCCCAACGTCGAAATCACGGCCTGAGGTGCAGGATCCTGCAACACACGCTCATCCTTGGCCAGATCCAGCAGCACCTGACGGGCCTTCTGCAGATCGGCCTCGTAATCAACGCCGACATCAAACACGACTTTGCGAGTCGGCTGACGGTTGGTGTTGGTGATGATCCCGTTCGACAGGTTGCCGTTCGGTACGATGATGGTCTTGTTGTCGCCAGTACGCAGCACGGTGTGAAAAATCTGGATGCTGTCGACCGTACCCGACACGCCTTGCGCTTCGATCCAGTCACCGATACGGAACGGACGGAACAGCAGAATCAACACGCCGCCGGCGAAGTTCGCCAGGCTGCCTTGCAAGGCAAGACCGATCGCCAGACCGGCTGCACCGATCGCTGCAACGAACGAAGTGGTTTCCACACCGATCATCGACGCGACGCTGACGATCAGCAGCACCTTGAGAATGATGTTCGCCAGGCTGCTGATAAAACCTTGCAGTGCCAGATCGGCATTGCGCAGGGCGAGCAGGCCACCGAGTTTCTGCGTGACCTTGTTGATCAGCCACCAGCCGATGGCCAGGGTAATCACTGCCAGCAGCACACGGCTGCCGTATTCCATGATCATCGGGATCCACGCCTGGGATGCCTTGACCAGGTTGTCCACCTCAGCATTCAAATCCATGTTCTATCTCCTGATTTCCGGCTTCCCGGGCTGTAAAAAATCAGCGGCAGAAAGACCGAGTCCATTAAGGCTCAATCGTTTCTGCCGTTGCTTGGGCCTCGGACGCTGAAAACGCCGAGAGGTTCCCCGACCGGGAAGCTTAGTCGCGGAAGTTGTTGAACTGCAGAGGCATGCCGAATTCCTTGGCCCGCAGTGCCGCGATGGCCTCTTGCAGGTCATCACGCTTCTTGCCGGTCACGCGCACTTGCTCGCCTTGAATGGCAGCCTGTACTTTGAGTTTGGCGTCCTTGATGTGGCCGACGATTTTCTTCGCCAGTTCCTTGTCGATGCCTTCCTTGAGCACGGCGTCCTGCTTCATCAGCTTGCCCGATGCGTAAGCGTCTTTGACTTCAAGGCACTGCACGTCGATCTTGCGCTTGACCAGCGCCAGCTTGAGGATTTCGATCATCGCTTCCAGCTGGAATCCGGCTTCAGCGGTGAGGCTGACGGTCAGGTCCTTTTCCTTGAACTCGAAGCTGCCTTTGCCTTTCAGGTCATAACGACGATCGAGTTCCTTCACGGCGTTCTCGACCGCGTTGGTGAGTTCGTGTTTGTCCAGTTCGGATACCACGTCGAACGACGGCATGTAATCTCTCCAATAAAAAGGCGCGCTCGATGAGGATGGAGCGCGCTTGGCTTGCGGTTAAAATCGCGCTCATTATAACGGGTCTTTTCCCACCGACACGGCGAGCCGCACATGCCTGTACGCAATCGAGCAAAAAACTGATGTCCACCCCATGGCATGTTCTCGGCGCCGGCAGTCTCGGCACGCTTTGGGCCACACGCCTGGCTCGCGCCGGTTTACGTGTCAGGCTGATCGTGCGCGATGCCGAACGTTTGCAACGCTATGAGGCGGCGGGCGGCTTGACGCTGGTCGAGCAAGGCGTGGAGAGCACCTACGCGGTTCCCGGCGAAACGCCCGACAGCCCCGAGCCGATCCGCCGTTTGCTGGTGGCGTGCAAAGCCTACGACGCCGAAAGCGCCGTGGCCCGCCTCGCCCCGCGACTGACAGCGGACGCCGAACTGATCCTTCTGCAAAACGGTCTCGGCAGTCAGGATGCCGTGGCCACGCGGGTGCCACAGGCGCGCTGCATCAGCGCTTCGAGTACCGAGGGTGCCTTCCGCGATGGCGACTGGCGCGTGGTATTCGCCGGGCACGGTTTTACCTGGCTGGGCGATGCCGGGCATCCGGTCGCGCCGATCTGGCTGGATGATCTCGACGCCGCGAAAATCCCCCACGAGTGGAGCACCGATATCCTCACCCGTTTATGGCGAAAGCTCGCGCTCAACTGTGCGATCAATCCGCTGACCGTGCTGCACAACTGCCGCAACGGCGGATTGCAGGAACATCACTGCGAAGTCGCCACGCTGTGCGACGAACTGGCCGAACTGCTGGAGCGCTGCGGCCAACCGGCTGCAGCAGAAAACCTGCAACAGGAAGTCCAAAGGGTCATCCTTGCTACCGCCGCCAATTACTCATCGATGTATCAGGACGTCGCCAATCAACGCCGCACGGAAATCAGCTATCTATTGGGCCACGCCTGCAAAGTCGCCGCGCGCCACCAGTTGAACCTGCCGCACCTCAAGCAATTGCAGCAACGACTGATCACGCATCTGCACAGCCTCGGATTGCCCAGCGACTGAGCAGCGGCTACGCTGGCCACTTGTTCCTTTGCTGCGATAAACCTGATGCCATTGCGCCAGCGTCTCGAAAACCTGCCGGTCGGCCAGAAACTGCTGGCCGCCCTGCTGGTGCTGTTGACCACTGTTCTGCTGGTCGCCAACCTGACCTTTATCAGCGCCGCCTATTACATCTCTCAGGAAAGCATGGCACCGCAGGCCTTGCAGACTATCGGCCGGCTGATTTCCAACCCGAGTCTGGTCAGTGAAGCCCTGCAGTCGCCGCAAAGCGCCGAGCGCCTGCTCAAAGAACTCGACAGCTATTCGCCGTTACGCGCCGCCGCGTTGTATGACGGCAAGGGTGAACGCCTGGCGCAAGTCCAGCGTGGCGACAAACTCAACCTGCCGGAGCGCTATCGGCACATCGAAGCCTGGCAACTGACTGAATTTCGCAGCAACCAGTTGATCACCCTGCCCCGCCCCGGTACTGCGCCGGGCCATCTGTTGCTGGTCGCCAGCAGCGAGCTGCCAATGGCGTTCTACACCGGCACCCTGACCGCGAGCCTCGGCATCCTGATTTTCAGCGTGTTGCTGTGGCTGGTGATTGCCCGGCAGATCAAACGCCTGATTACCCGGCCAATTCATCAACTCGAGGAATTGTCCCGTCAGGTGACCCGCGAGGAGAACTATGCCCTGCGTGCTTCGCGCGGCAATCACGACGAAATCGGCAGCCTCGCCGAGGCGTTCAACACCATGCTGTCGCGCATCGAAGCCCGCGAGCAGCAACTCAAGCGCGCCCGCGACGACTCGCAAGCCGCTTACGATCAGGCGCAGGGTCTGGCCGAGGAAACCCGCCACACCAACCGCAAGCTGGAACTGGAAGTCCAGGTGCGCAGCAAGATCGAGAAGAAGCTCACCGGTTTCCAGAACTACCTCAACAGCATCATCGACTCGATGCCATCGGCACTGATCGCCCTCGACGAGCAACTTTACGTCACCCAATGGAATCAGGAGGCCAGCGCCCTTTCCGGCACGCGGCTGGACGAAGCGCTGAACCAGCCGATCTTCCTCGCCTTCGAACCGCTGAAGCCATTCCTGCCGCAACTCAAGCAGACTGTCGAGCAACACACGGTGGCGAAAATCGAGCGAGTAACGTGGCTCAAGGACGATGAACCGAAGCATTACGCGCTGACCTTCTATCCGTTGATGGGCGGTGCCGGGCGTGGTGTGGTGATCCGTATCGACGACATCACCCAACGACTGTCGCTGGAAGAAATGATGGTGCAGTCGGAAAAAATGCTCTCGGTCGGTGGCCTCGCAGCCGGCATGGCCCACGAAATCAACAACCCGTTGGGCGCGATCCTGCACAACGTGCAAAACATCCGGCGACGCCTGTCCGCCGATCTGCCGAAGAACCTCGAAACCGCCGAGCAACTGGGCATCGAACTGGACACGGTGAACCGTTACCTGCAAGGCCGCGAAGTGCCGCAACTGCTCGACGGCATTCAACAGGCCGGCGCCCGCGCGGCAAAAATCGTCACGCACATGCTCAGCTTCAGCCGTCGCAGCACCCGACAAATGGCGCCGTGCGACTTACCGGCACTGATCGACCAAGCCGTGGACATCGCCGGCAACGACTTCGATCTGGCCATCGGCTTCGACTTCAAGGGCCAAGCGATTATTCGCCAGTTCGACCCGGCGCTCGGCCCGGTGCCGGGGACTGCCAACGAACTGGAACAGGTGCTGCTCAATCTGCTGAAGAACGCCGCGCAAGCGATCCACCAGCGCGAAGATGGCCGCGAGCCGGGGCGAATTATCCTGCGCACCAAGCTCAATCCGCCCTGGGCCGAAATTCAGGTCGAGGACAATGGCATCGGCATGAGCGAGAGCGTGCGCAAACGCACCTTCGAGCCGTTCTTCACCACCAAGGAAATCGGCCAGGGCACCGGGCTTGGCTTGTCGGTGTCGTACTTCATCATTACCAACAATCACAAAGGACAGATGGAGGTGCAGTCAGCACCGGGCCAGGGTACGTGTTTCACCTTGCGCCTGCCGCTGACCCAACCGCTGCCCATCGCTGCCGAAACCAATCCATTATCGAGGTAACCCATGGGCTTTCGCCTGTCGAAAATCTATACCCGCACCGGTGACAAAGGCGAAACCGGCCTGGGCGATGGCCGCCGCGTGCCCAAGGATCACCCACGCATCGAAGCGATTGGTGAGGTCGATACGCTGAACAGTCAGGTTGGCGTGCTATTGGCCGGATTGATTGCCGAGCGTGAGGCCTATCCTGGGTTGAATGAACTGATCGAGGTACTGGCGCCTTGTCAGCATCGGCTGTTCGATCTCGGTGGTGAATTGGCGATGCCGGAGTATCAGGCGTTGAACGCAGCGGAAATCGAGCGACTGGAAACTGCGATCGATGTGTGGAATGAAGAGCTGGGGCCGCTGGAGAATTTCATTTTGCCCGGCGGTTCGATGTTGATTGCCCAGGCGCACGTTTGCCGCAGCCTGGCGCGCAGTGCCGAACGGCGCTGTCAGCATTTGAATGCGCTGGAGCCGTTGGCCGGGGTTGGGCTGGCGTATATCAATCGGTTATCGGATTTGCTGTTTGTGGCGGCGCGGTTGATTGCGCGGCGGCAGGGGATTGCGGAGATTCTTTGGCAACCGGCCCCAAAACCCACAGAGATGTAGCGCCTGACCGGCCGCCATCGCTGGCAAGCCAGCTCCCACAGGTTTCGAGTTGTACACAACATCTGTGAACGACACAAAACCTTGTGGGAGCTGGCTTGCCAGCGATGAGGCCTGCAGCCTTTACGGAGATTCAGGCCAGAACGCGCGAATCCCCGCCACGCCTTGCGCACCAACGCACCAGGCTTTTTCGCGCTCCGCCGGGCCAACCCCGCCCAACAGAAACACCGGTTTGCTGAAGCTTTCAATCAGCGTCGACGCCTGCTCCCAGCCCAACGGCTGCGCATCCGGGTGCGTCAAGGTCGGCTGCACTGGCGACAGCGTGACGAAATCCACGCCCATCTGCTCGGCAAGCGCCAGTTCTTCAGCGTTGTGGCACGAAGCCGCCAACCAGCGCTCCGCCGGCAATGGACGCCCCGCCGCTGCGTATTTGCGTAGCTGTGCAGAAGTGATGTGCCAGCCGGCAGAAGGGAAATCGCCAAGCCACTCGAACGGCCCTTTGATCATCAACTGCGCCTTACCGGCACACAGCCCCGCGGCATCGACCGCCAGATCGCGATACTTGGGGTCATAACCATTCGGCGCGCGCAGCTGAATCAACTTGATCCCGCCGGCAATTGCCTTCTGGATACCGCGCAGCAACGCCGGGGTTTCCAGGTCCTCAGGAGTGATCAGGTACTCCGCCGGCAAACGCGCCGCCGCAACGATCGGCTGGTTGGCGGCCGGGAACTCGTAGCTCGCCAGTTCCTTCGCCGTGACCCAGGCCAACGGCTGCCCTTCGGCACCGTGGGGTTCACCGGTGAAAGCCGACACTTCCCAGACATCCAGCAAGACCTGCTTGTCCGGGTAGTCGTGACGCACTTTGATCAGCGGTCGGGCGGCGCCAACGACGATGCCCAACTCTTCGTGCAGCTCGCGGGCCAGTGCGCTTTCGACCGACTCGTCGGCCTCGACCTTGCCACCGGGAAACTCCCACAGCCCCCCCTGATGCTGGGTGTCGGCGCGGCGGGCGATGAGGATTTTGCCGCTGTCGTCACGAATGACGGCAGCGGCGACGTGTACACGTTTCACGGATTCAACTCCTCCAGTCCAGCCTTTTGCCACGCTTTGAAGGCGGGCCATTGGTAGACGGTTTCAACATAGGCTTCGTCGGCGGCCGGCAACTTCACCTGATAAGTGCGCAGGCGCACGGCAATCGGCGCGAAGAAGGCATCGGCCAGACTCACACGGCCAAAGAGGTAGGGGCCGCTTTCGGTGGCAGCGGCACGGCACTCGGCCCACAGCGCGAGCATGCGCTCGATATCAACCTTGACCTCCGGCGGTACCGGGTCCAGCGGCGCATCATGGTTGAGGTTGAACGGCATGTGATTGCGCATGGCGAAGAAGCCGCTGTGCATTTGAGCACAGGCGGATCGCGCCTGGGCGCGGGCGAAGATATCGGTTGGCCAGAGTTGTTCGGACGGGAACTGTTCAGCGAGGTATTCGGCAATGGCCAGTGAGTCGGCAATGGTGCCGCGCGCCGTTTGCAGCAACGGGACTTTGGCGGTCGGAGAGTGCTTGAGCAGAAGCTCACGGGTGTCGGGCTTGCCGAGCTTGATCAGTTCTTCGCTGTAGGGTGCGCCGGTCAGTTCAAGCGCCAGGGCGGCGCGCAGAGACCAGGAGGAAAGCAGTTTGTCGCCGATGATCAGGTGCAGGGACATGGTTGGGTGCCTTTCATCAGGAGGGACAGGCCAGAATCTTTGGTGCCTGACAGGTCGCCATCGCGAGCAGGCTCACTCCTACAGGGGATTTGTGCACGACACAGATCCCTGTGGGAGCCAGCCTGCTGGCGATGCAGGCGACTCGGTCTCAGGTTAGATCAAGTGCGGTATTCAGCGTTGATCTTCACGTATTCATGCGACAGGTCGGTGGTCCAGATGGTTTCGCTGCAGTCGCCGCGACCCAGCTCAATACGGATAGTGATCTCTTCTTGCTGCATCACCGCCGAACCCTGCGCTTCAGTGTAGGTCGCTGCGCGGGCGCCACGGCTGGCGATGCACACGTCGCCAAGGAACACGTCGATCTTGCTCACGTCCAGATCCGGGACACCGGCACGGCCGACAGCGGCGAGGATACGGCCCCAATTCGGATCGGAGGCGAACAGCGCGGTCTTGATCAGCGGCGAGTGCGCCACGGTGTAGCCGACGTCGAGGCATTCCTGATGATTGCCGCCGCCATTCACTTCAACGGTCACGAACTTGGTCGCGCCTTCGCCGTCACGCACGATGGCCTGGGCCACGTCCATGCACACTTCGAACACCGCTTGCTTCAGTTTGGCGAACAACTCGCCTTCAGCGCGGGTGATTTCCGGCAGCGCAGCCTTGCCCGTGGCGATCAACATGCAGCAGTCGTTGGTCGAGGTATCGCCGTCGATGGTGATGCGGTTGAACGACTTGTTCGCACCGTCGAGCATCAGGTTGTGCAGCACGTCACGGGAGACTTTGGCGTCGGTAGCGATGTAGCCAAGCATGGTCGCCATGTTCGGGCGGATCATGCCCGCGCCTTTGCTGATACCGGTGACGGTGATGGTCACGCCGTCATGCTCGAACTGACGGCTGGCGCCCTTCGGCAGGGTGTCCGTGGTCATGATGCCGGTGGCGGCGGCTTCCCAGTTGTTTTCCGACAGATCATCCAGCGCGGCTTGCAGTGCGCCTTCGATCTTCTCGACGGGCAGCGGCTCGCCGATCACGCCGGTGGAGTACGGCAGGATTTGCTCGGCAGCAACGCCAGTCAGCTCAGCCAGTTTGGCGGTGGTGCGCTCGGCAGCGGCCAGGCCCGGCTCGCCCGTACCGGCGTTGGCGTTGCCTGTGTTGGTCAGCAAGTAACGCACAGCGTTCTGCACGCGCTTTTTCGCCAGAATCACCGGCGCGGCACAAAAGGCGTTCAAGGTGAACACGCCCGCCACGGTTGAACCTTCGGCGCAGCGCATCACAACGACATCTTTGCGCCCGGGGCGCTTGATGCCGGCCGAGGCGATACCGAGTTCAAAACCGGCAACCGGGTGCAACGTTGGCAAAGGACCAAGACCAACAGCCATGAATGCGCTCCTTACTCAATGAAGTCAGCACCGTCACTCGCCGTGACGATGGTTTAAATGGCAAAACGCCGCGACGGCAGGAGCCGGTCGCGGCGCGGGTATTTCAGCGATTGAAACGGGTTTTACTGGATCTGCCCGTGGCAATGCTTGAATTTCTTGCCCGAACCGCAGTAGCACAGTTCGTTGCGGCCAAGCTTCTGCTCGTTGCGAACCGGCGCGGTGGCGAGGGCCACATCAACCTCTTCACCGAGCAATTCAGGTTGCTCCAGACCAGGCGCTTCAGCGTGTTCGAACTGCATGCGGGCGGCCAGTGCTTCGGCTTCCTCGCGCAGACGTTGCTCTTCGGCTTCCGGATCTTCGCGGCGAACCTGAACGTGCGACAGCACACGGATCGAATCGCGCTTGATCGAATCGAGCAGCTCGGAGAACAGCGTGAACGACTCGCGCTTGTATTCCTGCTTCGGGTTCTTCTGGGCGTAGCCACGCAGGTGGATGCCATGACGCAGATGGTCCATGGTCGACAGGTGGTCTTTCCACAGGTCGTCCAGCACGCGCAGAACGATTTGCTTCTCGAAGGAGCGCAGTGCGTCGGCACCCGCCTGGTCTTCTTTCTCGTTGTACGCGGCCATCAGCTCGGCCATCAGTTTCTCGCGCAGGGTTTCTTCGTACAGGTGATCGTCTTCGTCGAGCCATTGCTGGATCGGCAGTTTCACGCCGAAGTCGCTGGCGATCGTCGCTTCCAGACCGGCCACGTCCCACTGCTCAGGCAGCGATTGCGGCGGAATGTGTGCGCTGACGGTGGCGTTGAGCACGTCCTGACGGAAGTCGGCGATGGTTTCACCGATGTTGTCGGCGGCCAGCAACGTGTTACGCATGTGATAGATCACTTTACGCTGTTCGTTGTTGACGTCGTCGAACTCGAGCAGTTGCTTACGAATGTCGAAGTTGCGGCCTTCAACCTTGCGCTGCGCTTTCTCGATCGCGTTGGTCACCATGCGGTGCTCGATCGCCTCGCCCGGCTGCATGCCGAGGGCTTTCATGAAGTTCTTCACCCGGTCAGAGGCGAAAATGCGCATCAGGCTGTCTTCCAGCGACAGGTAGAAGCGGCTCGAACCGGCATCGCCCTGACGGCCGGCACGGCCACGCAGCTGGTTGTCGATACGGCGGGATTCGTGACGCTCGGAAGCAATCACCTGCAAGCCGCCCGATTCCAGCACTTGCTGGTGACGCTTCTGCCAGTCGGCCTTGATCTGGGCAATCTGCTCAGGCGTTGGATCTTCCAGCGACGCGACTTCAACTTCCCAGTTACCGCCCAACAGGATGTCGGTACCACGACCGGCCATGTTGGTGGCGATGGTCAGGGCGCCCGGACGACCGGCCTGCGCGATGATCTCGGCTTCTTTTTCGTGGAACTTGGCGTTCAGAACCTTGTGTTCGATGCCTTCCTTCACGAGCAATGCGGACATGTGCTCGGAGGTTTCGATGGTGGCAGTACCCACCAGCACCGGACGACCGGCCGCCATGCTTTCCTTGATGTCCGTAACGATTGCCGCGTATTTCTCTTCGGCGGTCAGGAACACCAGGTCGTTGAAGTCTTTACGCGCCAACGGTTTGTTCGGCGGAATGACCATCACTTCCAGACCATAGATCTGGTGGAATTCGAACGCTTCGGTGTCAGCGGTACCGGTCATGCCGGACAGCTTGGTGTACAGACGGAAGTAGTTCTGGAACGTGGTCGAGGCCAGGGTCTGGCTCTCGGCCTGGATGTTCAGGCCTTCTTTGGCTTCGATGGCCTGGTGCAGGCCTTCGGACAGACGGCGGCCCGGCATGGTACGGCCGGTGTGTTCGTCGACCAGTACGACCTGGCCGTCCTGCACGATGTACTCGATGTTGCGGTTGAACAGCTTGTGCGCACGCAGACCGGCATACACGTGGGTCAACAGGCCCAGGTTATGTGCCGAATACAGGCTCTCGCCATCAGCCAGCAGGCCGACGCGGGTGAGCATGTCTTCGATGAACTGGTGACCGGCTTCGTTGAGTTCGACCTGACGGGTCTTCTCGTCAACGGTGTAGTGGCCAGCCTTGGTGACTTCGCCTTCGACTTCTTCAACGTGCAGTTCCAGCTGCGGGATCAGTTTATTGATCTCCATGTATAGCTTGGAGCTGTCCTCGGCCTGACCGGAGATGATCAGCGGGGTACGCGCTTCGTCGATGAGGATGGAGTCGACTTCGTCGATCACGGCAAAGTTGAGTTCGCGCTGGAATTTTTCTTCCATGCTGAACGCCATGTTGTCGCGCAGGTAGTCGAAACCGAATTCGTTGTTGGTGCCGTAGGTGATGTCGGCGGCGTACGCCAGACGTTTCTCTTCCGGCGGCTGGAACGGCGTCACGACGCCGACGGTCAGGCCGAGGAACTCATACAGCGGGCGCATCCAGTTGGCGTCACGACGCGCCAGGTAGTCGTTCACTGTCACAACGTGCACGCCCTTGCCGGACAGTGCGTTGAGGTAAACACCCAGGGTCGCTACGAGGGTTTTACCCTCACCGGTGCGCATTTCGGCGATCTTGCCTTCGTGCAAGGTCATGCCACCGACGAGCTGCACGTCGAAGTGGCGCATACCCATGATGCGCTTGCCGGCTTCGCGGGCGACCGCAAAGGCTTCTGGCAGCAGCTTGTCGAGGGTTTCCCCTTTGGCGATGCGGGCCTTGAACTCATTGGTCTTGGCGCGCAATTGATCGTCCGAAAGGGCCACCATTTGCTCTTCGAAGGCATTGACGAGCTGCACCGTCTTGAGCATGCGTTTGACTTCACGCTCGTTCTTGCTTCCAAAAAGTTTCTTTAACAAAGGCGCAAACATATCGGCAGGATCTTCCACACTAAAGGGATGGAGGGCGGCCCCGTGAGCGTCGCCCGTGCAGCCCTCATGGCCGCATGCGAACGAGCATTCTACCCGGAAACGGAAGTGAGGAAAGTGGCGATATTCCACGATGCTGGCACTGCGCTTTGACGGGGCTCACTTAAAATAGGGGCGTTTTGCTCAACTTCAAGTCATACAAGGAAGAAGTTAGTCGTTGATTTAATGGGCAAAGCGGGGGCAAAAGCAATGGGCGAGTGAGTTTGGCCTTTCTGCTACCATGGCGATTCTGTTACTTCAGGTGTTCGATCATGGCATTTCGCCCTCTTACGGCCAAAGCACCCGCCGTTCTCTTGCGCGAAGCCAAGCCGCTCAAAGCCATCCTCGGCCATGCCCAGCGCCTGGGTCATTTACAACGCCTGCTCGAAAGCCAATTGCAGCCCGCCGCCCGCGAACATTGCCATGTAGCGTCGTGGCGTGAGGGCAGTTTGTTGCTGATTGTCACCGATGGCCACTGGGCCACGCGTCTGCGTTACCAGCAAAAACGCTTGCAGCGACAATTGCAGATGTTTGATGAGTTCGCGAGTCTGACGCGGATTTTGTTCAAGGTGCAGCCGCCGACGGTGCAGCGCGGAGCGACCGGGCATACGATGGATTTGTCGACGGATGCCGCGGCGACAATTCAGGCCACGGCAGACGGAATCACTGATCCGGGTTTGCGCGCGGCGCTGGAGCGCCTGGCGGCACACGCCAAGGCCAAAACCTGAAGCAAAATCAAAAGATCGCAGCCTGCGGCAGCTCCTACAGATGAAACGCAATTCTCCTGTAGGAGCTGCCGCAGGCTGCGATCTTTGCTTTTAGCGGCGTTTGCTGCCGCCTAATAAAGAGCCCATCAGGCCGCGCACCAGTTGTTTGCCGAGATTGTTGGCAGCCTGGCGCATGGCTGACTTCAGTGCCTGCCCGGCCGCTGTGCCGAGGAATTCTCCGGCTCTGTCGGCGAGGCTTGGCTCCTCAGCCGCGGGTTTTCCGGCAGGTGGCTCAGCCTCCGGCGCCAAGCCTTTGCGTCCCATCAGAATTTCATATGCCGACTCGCGGTCGATCGGCTTGTCATAGCGCCCCTTGAACGGCGAGCCGGCAATCAGCAACGTGCGCTCGGTCTCGGTCAACGGCCCGATCCGCGATTGCGGCGGCGCGACCAGCACGCGCTGAACCATTTCCGGCGTGCCTTTCTCGGTCAGCGTGCCGACCAGCGCCTCGCCAATCCCCAACTCGGTCAGCACCGACAGACTGTCGAACGCCGGATTCGGCCGGAAGCCGTCCGCCACCGCGCGCAGGGATTTCTGCTCTTTGGCGGTAAAGGCGCGCAGGCCGTGCTGGATACGCAGGCCAAGTTGCGCGAGCACGTCATCCGGCAAGTCCGCCGGCGATTGCGTGACGAAATACACGCCGACGCCTTTGGAACGGATCAAGCGCACCACCTGTTCCAGGCGCTCCTGCAAGGCCTTCGGCGTATCACCGAACAACAAATGCGCCTCATCGAAAAACAGTGCCAGCAGCGGTTTGTCGGCATCGCCACGTTCCGGCAACTGCTCGAACAACTCTGCCAGCAGCCACAACAGGAACGTCGCATAGACCTTCGGTGCCTCATGCACCAGACGGCTGGCATCGAGCAAATGAATGCGCCCGCGGCCATCGGCGGTCGGTTGCAGAATGTCTTCGAGTTGCAGCGCCGGCTCGCCGAACAGCGCTTCGGCACCCTGCTGCTCAAGGATCGCCAGACGGCGCAACAGCGCCTGACTGGAACCGGTGGTCATCAGCGCCGCGTCTTCGCCGAGCAGTTGCGGGTTGTCCTTGAGGTGATTGAGCAGCGCTTTCAGGTCTTTCAGATCCAGCAGCAACAGGCCTTCGCGGTCGGCGACCTTGAAGGCTGCGTAGAGCGCCGACTGCTGACTGTCGGTCAGCTCCAGCAAGCTGCCGATCAGCAGCGGGCCCATTTCACTCAACGTGGTGCGCAATGGATGACCGGATTCACCGTGGATGTCCCACAACGTCACCGGATACGCCTGCGGCTTGTAATTGAGCCAAGGCATCCCGGCGATACGCTCGGCGACCTTGCCTTGCGGGTTACCGGCAGCACCGAGGCCACACAGATCGCCCTTGATGTCAGCGGCAAACACTGCGACCCCGGCGTCGCTGAACGCCTCGGCCAAACGCTGCAAAGTGACGGTTTTACCCGTACCGGTGGCGCCGGCGACCAGTCCGTGGCGGTTCGCCAGGCGCATGGCCTGAGCAATCTGCTGGCCTGCGAGGTCGGCGCCGATTACGAGTTGCGAGGAGTCAGGCATTTTGTCACCCAATGGTTAATCTTTGATTCTGCATGGCCGATAAAGAGGAGTGAGAGACCCCGACCACAAGTCATGCCGGACATTTCCCTAAGGAGAGACGGAAATATCAGCTTGTTTTCACCCTTGCCCATTTTGCGCGCTTCTATAAAAGCACGCCCTGGACATTAAGACCTTAGCGGAACCCCAAGCCATGAACAAAAATCTGCGCTTCAGCCATAAAATTTTGCTTGCCGCCGCCCTCATCGTCATCGCTGCCTTCGCCTCATTTACGGCGTACAACGACTGGTTGCAGCGCAATGCGATCCGCGATGACCTGAACAACTATCTCAACGAGATGGGCGAGGTCACTGCCGGCAATATCCAGACCTGGCTCAGCGGCCGCATTCTACTGGTCGAGAACGCCGCCCAGAACATCGCCATCAACCCCGAACCTGCCAACGTCGCCAGCCTGCTGGAACAGAAAACCCTGACCTCGACGTTCATGGCCACCTATCTGGGCGATGCCACCGGGCACTTCACCATCCGCCCGGACACGAAGATGCCGGACGGTTTCGATCCGCGCGTGCGCCCTTGGTATAAAGGTGCCGAGAGCAGCAGCACCTCGACCCTGACCGAGCCGTACATCGACGCCGCCACCGGCCAATTGATCATTTCCATCGCCACCGCCTCGAAAAAGGCCGGCCAGAGCGTAGGTGTGGTTGGCGGTGACCTGAGTCTGCAATCGCTGGTCGACACCCTCGCCGCCCGAGATTTCGACGGCATGGGTTATGTGTTCCTGGTCAGCGCCGACGGCAAGATCCTCGTGCACCCGGACAAGGCCTTGGTGATGAAATCACTGAAAGAAGCCTATCCGCAGGACACCCCGCGCATCAGCAGCGACTTCAGCGAAGTCACCATTGACGGCAAGACCCGCATCGTCACCTTCGCGCCGATCAAAGGCCTGCCATCGGTGAACTGGTACATCGGTCTGTCGGTGGATAAAGACCAGGCTTTCGCCATGCTTAGCCAGTTCCGCACTTCTGCGGTGATTGCCACGGTGATCGCAGTGGCGATCATCATCGCGTTGCTCGGCATGCTGATCCGCATTCTGATCCAGCCGTTGCACGTCATGACCCGCGCCATGGAAGACATTGCCGACGGCGAAGGTGACCTGACCAAACGCCTGACCATCGTCAATAACGATGAATTCGGCATCCTCGGTACCGCGTTCAACCGTTTCGTCGAGCGCATTCACGGTTCGATCCGTGAAGTGTCGTCGGCGACCGGCCAGGTTAACGAGGTCGCGCTGCGTGTGGTTGCCGCGTCGAACTCATCGATGTACAACTCCGACCAGCAAGCCTCGCGTACCAGCAGTGTCGCCGCAGCGATCAACCAGCTCGGCGCCGCGGCACAGGAAATCGCCCGCAACGCCGCCCAGGCCTCGAATCAGGCCAGCGATGCTCGCGGCTTGGCAGAAGACGGCCAGCAAGTGGTGGATCGCAGCATCAAGGCGATGAATCAACTGTCGAGCATGCTCAGCGCGTCGAGCAGCAACATCGAGTCGCTGAACAGCAAGACCGTGAACATCGGCCAGATTCTCGAAGTGATCACCAGTATTTCCCAGCAAACCAACCTGCTGGCGCTCAACGCGGCGATTGAAGCGGCACGTGCCGGTGAGGCCGGCCGTGGTTTTGCCGTGGTGGCCGATGAAGTGCGTAATCTGGCCCATCGCACCCAGGAATCGGCGCAACAGGTGCAAACCATGATCGAGGAGCTGCAGGTCGGCGCTCGTGAATCGGTGAGCACCATGAGCGACAGCCAGCGTCACAGTCAGGACAGCGTGGAGATTGCCAACCTCGCCGGTGAGCGCTTGAACAGCGTGACGCAGCGCATTGGCGAGATCGACGGGATGAACCAGTCGGTGGCCACGGCGACCGAGGAACAGACCGCTGTTGTCGAGTCGATCAACGTCGACATCACCGAGATCAACACGCTGAACCAGGAAGGTGTAGAGAACTTGCAGGCGACGTTGCGCGCATGTTCGGACCTGGAGCAGCAGGCTTCGCGGTTGAAGCAGTTGGTGGGTAGTTTCCGGATTTAAGATCAAAAGCTTTCCCCCCTCACCCCAGCCCTCTCCCCCAGGGGGCGCGGGGGAAGGGAGCAGATCTTCATGCTTTTCAGAACCTGAGTTCGACTCAGGCCTTTGAGGTCGATGTACTTTCAAACTCCACCTCGGTCAGCCCCTTGAAGGGGAAAAGGGCTGATCTTCGGGCAGTTCAAACCTGAGTTCGACTGAAGACTTTCAGGTCGATGCATTAAGCCCAAACACCTCGATCAGTCCCCTCTCCCTCCGGGAGAGGGCTAGGGTGAGGGGCTTTTCAGCTGTTCAGCCCCACCGCGCAATCCCGACCGAACATCTATTCTTGATAAAGGTCAACCAAGGGAGAACCACGCAGCGGAGGGTTGGTCACCGTGCATATCGCCGACATCACCATGTTCTACGCCCCGGCCAGCGGTGGCGTGCGCACTTATCTGGACGCCAAACACCGCCGGTTGAGCGTCAAATCCGGCATTCGCCACAGCCTGTTGATTCCCGGTGCCCACTTCGGCGAACACGACGGCGTTTACACGGTTCCCGCCCCCGCCCTGCCCTTCGGCAAAGGTTATCGCTTCCCTCTACGGCTCGCGCCTTGGCGAAATGTCCTGCAGGATTTGCAACCCGAACTGATCGAAGTCGGCGATCCTTACCTGACCGCCTGGGCTGCACTGGATGCCCGGCGGCAGCTGGATGTCCCGGTGATCGGCTTTTATCACTCGGACTTGCCGCTGCTGGTCAGCAATCGCATGGGCCATTGGGTCACGCCGAACGTCGAGGCATATGTCACCCGGCTCTACGGCAATTTCGACCGGGTCCTGGCACCCAGTCAGGTCATGGCTGACAAGCTCAGCGGACTCGGCGTACGCAATGTTTTCGTGCAGCCGTTGGGCGTGGATCTGCAAACCTTTCATCCCGCCGCGGGCGACCGTCGCCTGCGCGCAGAACTGGGCCTCGCCGAGGACACGCGCCTGTTGATTTTTGCAGGGCGCGGCTCGAAAGAAAAAAACCTGCCAGTGCTGCTCGACTGCATGAAGCGCCTTGGTCCGCGTTATCACCTGTTGCTGGTCGGCTCGTCGATGCCCGCCGCCGTGCCGGATAACGTCAATGTAATCGATGAATTCTGCCCGCCGTCGCGAGTGGCGCAATTAATGGCCAGTGCCGACGCACTGGTCCATGCCGGTGATCAGGAAACCTTTGGCCTGGTGATTCTTGAGGCCATGGCCTGCGGCATCCCGGTGGTCGCCGTGGCTGCGGGTGCCTTCACAGAAATCATCAACGAGTCCTGCGGCCTGCTCTGTGCGCCGAACAATCCGCAAGCGATGGCCAATGCAGTGCGCGAATTGTTTAGTCGCGGCTGCGTGAAACTCGGCCAACAGGCGCGCGAACATGTTGAGCAACATTACGCTTGGGACACGGTGGTGGACAGTCTGCTCGGTCACTATCACGCCGTCCTCGGCCACACACTGCCACGAGTCGCCAATGGCTGAATCGACGAATCACCCGGCTGTGCTGCTGGTGCTGCACGACGTGGCGCCCTCGACTTGGGCGGATTACCAACCGTTTGTCGCAGCGGTCGACGCATTGGGACAAGTGCCGATGACGTGGCTGGTGGTGCCGGATTTCCATCGGCACAACGCCCTCAATGCTCACCCGGCGTTTCGCCGATTGCTCGATGAACGCGTTGCCCGTGGCGATGAACTGGCCCTGCACGGTTACTTCCATGATGATCAGGAACCCGGCCCGACAACTCCGCGCGACTGGTTCATGCGCCGGGTCTACACCCATGAAGGCGAGTTCTATCGTTTGTCCCGCGAGTCCGCCCTCGCCCGCCTGCGCGCGGGCATTGATGTGTTCCAGCGCTGCAACTGGCCACTGCACGGTTTCGTCGCCCCTGCCTGGCTGATGAGTGACGGCACCCGCCAGGCCCTGCGTGAGTTGCCGCTGAGCTATACCAGTGATCCGCAGCATCTGTATCGGTTGCCGGAGTTCACCGCCATCAATGCTCCAGGTCTGGTCTGGAGTGCCCGCAGTGCCTGGCGCCGAGGCTTGTCAAAGTTAGTCTGCGAGCAGCGGGAACAGCGCTGGTGCCAGGCGCCGGTGATTCGGCTAGGCTTGCACCCGGTGGACATGCGCCACCATTTTTCCCGGGATTACTGGTTGAAAACACTTGAACGACTGCTGGCGGAAGGACGCGTACCGATGACTAAAATCGACTGGCTGGCGCAACAACGCAGTCAATTGGAGCGCGCCGCATGAGTCGCGGCATTCTGTTGCTGATCGGCCTGCTCGCGGCCGTACTGATTCCGGTTGTGCTCGGCGGCAGCGAAACCTGGGCGCGGCTGCAGAGTTTCCCGTTGCACTGGCTGTTGGTGATGTTCGGCATGATCCTGCTGTGCTGGGGCATCAATACCCTGCGTTTACGTTTGCTGCTCGGTGATCAGTGCGATCGCGTGACGCCGATGAAGAGTCTTGGCGTGGTCATGGCCGCCGAATTCGCCTATTGCGCGACACCCGGTGGCAGTGGCGGACCGCTGACGATCATGGCCCTGCTGGCCCGATCGGGCGTGCGCCCGGCGCGGGGCAGCGCGGTGTTTGCCATGGATCAGCTCAGCGATTTACTGTTTTTTCTCTGCGCGCTCAGCGGCATTCTGATTTATGCGCTGTTCCAGCACCTCAGCGACCGACTCGAGTGGTTGCTGATGGTCAGCGCCGTTTCGTTGTTCGGTGGCTTGTTCAGTTGTGTATTGCTCGCGCGTTATCACCGCGCATTGATTCGCCTGAGCGGGCGCCTGTTAGCCAGAATGAACGTCAAGACCAGCACCCGACGCCGCTGGGCGCGCAAGTTGCTGCACTTTCTCGCCGCGTTCACCGATACGCTGAAGTTGCCCTGGCAGACGCTGAGCAAAGTCTTCGCCCTGACGTGTGTGCACTGGCTACTGCGTTACAGCGTGTTGTATCTGGCGTTGCGCGGCCTGGGCGCAGACTTGCAGTGGGCCTGGAGTTTCCTGGTGCAGATGCTCTCGCTGGGCGCTGGCCAGTTCAGTCTGTTGCCGGGCGGTGCGGGCGCGGCGGAACTGACGTCGGCAGCGCTGCTGGCGCCGATGGTGGGTAAATCCACCGCAGCGGCGGCAATTCTGATTTGGCGGGTAGTGACGTATTACTTTTATCTGCTGGTCGGGGGGCCGGTGTTTTTGTTGATGCTGGGACGGCCACTGTTGAAGAAGCTGATGAACGTCAGACAGGCTTCTTAGCGTCGTCCTGATCCTGTTCTTTGAGTTGTTCCCACAACTCGGCTGCACCAGGAAACTCTGTGCCATCCTCCGGGCTCATGTCCTCAGGGTCATATCGACTCAAACAACCCTCGCCCAACGTCGCGGGCGCTTTGGAAGTGGCTTTGTCCAGTGGATCGGTCATGGCTTTTCCTCAACGCTGAAATGAACAAGGGTCTGGACGATTGAACGCCCAGACCCTTGTTTTTTCAAGCCTGTGTGAGTGCGATCAGAACACCACAGTCTTGTTGCCGTGTACCAGAACGCGGTCTTCGAGGTGATAACGCAGACCACGCGCCAACACCATCTTCTCGACGTCACGGCCGAAACGCACCATGTCTTCGATGCTGTCACTGTGGCTGACGCGGACCACGTCCTGCTCGATGATCGGGCCGGCGTCCAGCTCTTCGGTCACGTAGTGGCAGGTCGCACCGATCAATTTCACGCCACGCAGGGAAGCCTGGTGGTACGGCTTGGCGCCGACGAACGACGGCAGGAAGCTGTGGTGAATATTAATGACCTTGTGCGCGTATTCGCGGCACATGTCCGGCGGCAGGATTTGCATGTAACGCGCCAGCACCACCACTTCGGCGTCGTGCTGTTTGACCAGGCGCGACACTTCGTCGAAGGCCGGTTGCTTGTCCTGCGGGTTGACCGGGACGTGGTAATAAGGAATGCCGTGCCACTCGACCATGCTGCGCAGGTCGTCGTGATTGGAAATCACGCAGGAAATTTCGCAGTCCAGTTCATCGCTGTGCCAGCGGTGCAGCAAATCGGCGAGGCAGTGAGATTCGCGGCTGGCCATCAGCACAACGCGCTTTTTCTGCTCGGTGTCGGTGATGCGCCAGTCCATCGAGAACTCTTCGGCGATCGGCGCAAACTTCTCGCGCAGCACTTCAATACCGAAAGGCAGCGAATCGGCACGAATTTCGTGACGCATAAAGAACCAGCCCACTTGATTGTCCGAGTGGTGGCTCGCTTCGGTGATCCAGCCGTTATGGGCTGCCAGAAAATTACTGACTTTGGCAACAATGCCAACGCGGTCCGGGCAAGAAATCACCAGCCGAAAAGTGCGCATGAGGGGGAAACTCCAGAACTTCGCAAAGGCCGCCATTCTAGCGGCTGCGCAGGAAAACTGCAGTATTGATCAGCACGCACCCGCGCCAGACCCCGCGATACGAATTCTTGATGGCGTCATCGTCAGCCGGGGCTGATCCTGCGGCAACGTTTGATCAGACAACTGTGAATATCTGTGATGACTGGATCACACTATTTAACTGAATATTCAATAGAGAGCAGTTTCTCGTAACTAATTTAAATCAAAACCCCGGTTAAATGTTTACTTGATGAAACAGCCTGACTATTATTGCGTCACTGTGTCCCTGTCATCACGCACTCTACTAAGGTAGTAATCATGTCCTTGATCAACGAATATCGCGCCACCGAAGAAGCTATCAAAGAGCTACAAGCCCGTTTGAAGAACCTGTCGCAAGACGACAAACTGCAAGCCGAGCTGGAATTCGAAGGCAAACTGCGCACCCTGATGGGCGAATATTCCAAATCCCTGCGTGACATCATCGCGCTGCTGGACCCGGAAGCAAAAACCAAAGCAGTACGCGGCGGCGCAGTAAAAACTACCGGCACCAAGCGTGCTCGCAAAGTTAAACAATACAAAAACCCGCACAACGGCGAAGTCATCGAAACCAAAGGTGGCAACCACAAAACTCTGAAAGAGTGGAAAGCCAAGTGGGGCGGTGACGTGGTTGAAGGCTGGGCTACCCTGCTGGGCTAAGCCACAACGCCTTCGCAGAGCGATCCGCGAAAGAATAAACGCCAGCGAATGCTGGCGTTTTTTATGCCCGGCATTTAAGCCCGGTCATGTTCGATTTCAAAGATTCAAACGTTTGCGCAATGCCTGGACATAATTCTGCCATTCATTGAGCACCTCACTCTGCATCGGCGTGGCATTAACCGTCCACTGCTCTGCCGCTTCTGTAAAAGACTTCAAGGTATTCGGCGCGCCCCATTCAGGTGCGGACAAACGCTGCTGACAAAATATTCTCCAGCGCTCTTGCTCTTCGAAATTCAACGTCTGGGGAAAGTTGCGTGCGCGATATCGAAAGAGTAATTCGGGCAAACGTTCGTCATCGAAAGGCCATTGCTCTTGCGCTAGTTGTGCCGGGTCGGCGCTCCTCACTTGCTCACATAGACGCCGATCACGGTCCCCGATAAATCCGTCGTACAACTGTTGTTCCGGATCCTCGCTCGGCGTGAAATCTTCACTGACATAAATTTCGGCAACTTTATCTTTCCAAACTTGTTGTGCGTCAGTTAGCCGCAGTGCTCGCTGTTGATAGAGCGCCATGTCAAGCCCCAGCCGTTGCTGATCCTGCGCGCGCAGAACCGAAAGCGGCGCCACCACCGGGCAACGGTTGATGTGAATCAGCTTGAGCGGCACCGGCAACTCGCCTTCCAGCAAATCATCGCGGCGCGTGTACAAACGCTGGCGTAGCGTTTGCGCGTCCAGATCGAGCAGCCCCTGCGGGTCAAGGTGCAGGTCGCAGACGATCAGGGCATTACGGTTTTTCGGGTGCCAGGCCAGCGGCAGCACCACGCCGACATAACTGCGCGCTGCCGAGAAACGCCCGGAAATATGCACCAGTGGCTGCAACAGGCGAATCTGATCCATGACCTTTTGCTTGCTGCGCAACTGGAACAGCCAGTCATACAGTTTTGGCTGCTTTTCGCGGATCAACCGCGCCAGTGCGATGGTCGCGCGTACGTCTGACAACGCTTCATGGGCATGCCCGTGATCGATATTGTTCGCGGCCGTCAGGCGTTCGAGCTTGAGAGTCACCCGGCCTTCGTCGTCGGTCGGCCAGACCAGGCCGTCAGGACGCAACGCATAGGCGGCGCGTACAACATCGATCAGATCCCAGCGACTGTTGCCACCCTGCCACTCCCGGGCGTAAGGGTCGAAGAAATTGCGATACAGGCTGTAGCGCGTCATCTCGTCGTCGAAACGCAGTGTGTTGTAGCCGGCGCCACAGGTCCCGGGGGCCGCCAGCTGGGCATGCACCCGCGTCATGAAGTCAGCTTCGCTCAAACCCTTTTCGGCGAGCTGACTCGGGGTGATGCCGGTGATCGCACACGCCGCCGGATGCGGCAGGATGTCTTCGCTGGGCTGGCAGTAGAGATTGACCGGCTCGTCGATCTCGTTGAGCGCATGGTCGGTGCGAATCCCGGCCACCTGCAACGGGCGATCGTTACGCGGATTGATGCCAGTGGTTTCGTAGTCGTACCAGAAGATTGAAGTCACGGGCGGTTCCTGAACTGAAGATCGGCGAAGTCTAGGCGCTCGACCGCCGTCGCGGCCAGCCTTGAAACATTCAAACACCTTGCAGCTATCGCTGTGCAATACATAGTTATGTCGTTTCCCCCCGAGAGGCTGCTAGCATCGGTCTCACTTGCACCCCGAACAGGCGAACATCAGGTAGCCCATGCTCGAGCCCACAGCACCGCCAAGGAAAGCACCGCTGGCCACGCCGCTGGATACGCGGCATCAGGTCGAAACGCCAGAAGGCATCGACCTGCCGTTGCGTCCCGCCGGGTTGATGGTGCGTGCCGTGGCTTTTGCGGTCGATCTGGGTATTCGCGGCGTGATCATGGGCGTGCTGTTCATCGCCCTGGCGTTTCTCGGCAAGCTCGGCATGGGTCTTGGTTCGCTGCTGCTGTTTGCGATCAGCTGGTGGTACATGGTGCTGTTCGAAGTGCTGCGTCAGGGCCGCTCGCCGGGTAAACAATGGATGGGGCTGCGCGTGGTGCACGACGACGGCACACCGATCGGCTGGTCGGCCTCGCTGTTGCGAAACTTGCTGCGCTTTGTCGATCTGCTGCCTTTTGGCTACTTTCTCGGCACCCTCAGTTGCCTGCAACACCCAACCTTCAAACGCCTCGGTGACATGGCTGCCGGTACGCTGGTGATCTACAGCGAACGCCCGCTCAGCCGTCCACAATTGCCTGACGCCGAACCACGGCGCTCACCCGTGCAACTCACCCTCAGCGAACAACGCGCCGTGCTTGGCTTCGCCGAGCGCCAAGGCGAGTTATCGCCAGCGCGGGTCAATGAGCTGGCGGCGCTGCTCGCCCAGCCCCTGCATATTTCTGCGCCCAAAGCTGTCGCTGAACTCAACGGCATCGCTCGTGGCTTGTTGGGCCCGACATGAAGCAAAGCCTTTTCGAAAGTCGCCACAAGGACGAATGGGAGCGTTTTGCGCTGGCCCTCGAACGCCTTGAACATGGCAAGGACACCTCACAAGTCGCCGGTTTCCCCAAGGCCTATCGCAGGCTTTGCCAGCATCTGGCATTGGCTCAAGAACGTGGCTACAGCAGTTTCCTGATCGACTCTTTGCAGCAACGCGTGCTGCGCGGCCATCAGCAGTTGTACCGTCATCGCAGCCGGCTCGGCGCCAATCTGCTGAGTTTCATCCTCGCCGACTTTCCACGTCTGGTGCGCGCCGAATGGCCTTTTGTGCTGGTCGCCTGCCTGCTGTTCTTCGGCAGCCTGATCGGCGTCGGCGTGTTGGTGTATGTGTTTCCCGAACTGGTCTACAACCTGATCCCCGCCGATCAGGTGCGCGAGATGCAAGGCATGTACGACCCGGTCGCCGGCCACCTCGGGCGCCCAGCCGAACGCGCAGCCAGCGAAGACTGGGTGATGTTCGGTTACTACGTGATGCACAACATCGGCATTGCCTTTCAGACCTTCGCCAGCGGCCTGTTGCTGGGCGTGGGCAGTGCGTTCTTTCTGTTCTACAACGGCATGGTCATCGGCGCAGTGGCCGGGCACCTGAGCGAGATCGGTTTCGGCCAGACCTTCTGGTCATTCGTCATCGCCCACGGCGCCTTTGAACTCACCGCCATTGCCCTCGCCGGAGCTGCCGGCCTGGAACTCGGCTGGGCCTTGATCGCACCCGCACGGCTGACCCGCAGCGAAGCGCTGAAACGGGCGGCGCGCAAAAGTGTGCTGCTGGTGTGCGGCGTGATGTTGTTTCTGCTGATTGCTGCGTTTATCGAAGCCTACTGGTCATCGAAAACCAGCGTCACGCCGCTGACCAAATATCTGGTCGGCACCGGGCTTTGGGCATTGGTCGCGGTCTATCTGTTGTTCGCCGGAAGGACCCGTCATGCGCCTGAGTGACGCCACCGTGGTGATCCGTCCGCGCACCACCTGGGAAGCCATGGACCTCGGCGTGCTGATGAGCCAGCAACATCGGCGTCTGCTGATGACCAGTTGGGCGATCATCACCCTGCCGCTGTTCGCCTTGCTCAGCCTGTTGCTCTGGGATTCGCCGTCACTGGCGGTGTTTATCTTCTGGTGGCTGAAACCGGCGTACGAACGGCTGCCGCTGTACATCCTGTCGAAAGCGCTGTTCGGCGAAACGCCGACACTCAGACAAGCCTTGCGCGAATGGCCGCGCCTGCTCAAACCGCAGCTGCTGGCCAGTCTGACCTGGCGCCGCCTGAGTTTCAGCCGCAGTTTTCTGCTACCGGTGGTGCAACTCGAAGGCCTTGATGGCAGTGTCCGACAACAACGTCTGCACGTGCTGCTGCAACGTAACGCCGGCGCCGCGCAGTGGCTGACCATCATCGGCGTGCATCTGGAGACGGCGCTGTGGATCGGCCTGATGGTGCTGTTCTACATGTTGCTGCCGCAGCAGATCGAAACGGATTGGGACTGGCAGTCGCTGATTCTCTCGACAGGTAACGAGTGGCGTTGGCTCGAACATCTGACCAATGCCTTCTACGCGCTGGTGCTGGTGGTGTGGGAACCGGTCTACGTCGCCTGCGGCTTCAGCCTTTATCTGAACCGGCGTACGCAACTGGAAGCGTGGGACATCGAACTGGTGTTCCGCCGCTTGCGTCAACGTCTGAATAACAGTGTGTTGGGGTTGCTGCTGGCAGTCTGTCTGATACTGCCGAACGTGCCCTCGGTTTGGGCTGCTGAGCCCGATGACGGTCCACAGACACCGCGTATGTTGAATCAGCCACTGACCAGTCAGGCATCGCGTGACAGCATCAAGGCACTGCTTGAGCAACCGCCGTTCAAGAACAAGGAAGTCGTCACCCGTTATCGCTTCGGCGACGACCCGGCGAAATCTGCCGAAGCGCAAACACCCGGTGAAGCGCCGCAGTGGCTGAAAACCCTGCTGGGCTGGCTCGACGGGCAACACTTGAATGGGCTGGCGAAGATCATTGAAGTGCTGTTGTGGAGCGCGGTCATTGCTGCGCTGGGCTGGCTGATCTGGCGTTATCGCGAGTTTCTCCAAGCCTTCGTCAGTCGCCGCCCGAGACTGTCCGCAAAGCCGAAACGCGCGTTGCCGCGACAAGCCTTTGGCCTGGACTTGAACCGCGACACCCTGCCTGACGACATCGCTGCCAGCGCCGAACAACTCTGGCAAAGCCAACCCCGTGCAGCGTTGGGCCTGTTGTATCGAGGGCTGCTCAGCCATCTGCTCCACGACTTCGACCTGACCCTGAAACCCGCCGACACCGAAGTCCAGATACTTTCGCACGTTGAACAATTGCAGCGTCCCGAGCTGCTCGCGTTCAGCCGCAACCTGACTACCCACTGGCAGAATATGGCCTACGGGCATCGCGTGCCGGCGGCGTCTCTGCAGCAGGAATTGTGCGATGGCTGGCGCGCCTTGTTCGGCCCCGGAGCCGCCAGTTGAATCGCCGGACATTGTGGTGGGTCGCTGCGTTGATCACCCTGTTGGTGGGTGCGCTAAGCGTTTTCCTCTGTCTCAAGGCCAAGCCTTACCAGGAGGAAGTCGATCACGGCCCCGCGCCTGCCGCGCAGGCCAATCCCTATCTGGCGGCCGAGCTGTTTTTGCGTGAGCGCGGCCTTACTGTCAGCCATGCCGAAAGCCTAGCGGTGCTCCCGGACATAGACCCGCGCAGTCATACATTGCTGTTGTTCAACGATCGCTCGCGAATGACGCCGCGGCAGGTCGATCAGGTGTTGAATTGGACGCGGGCCGGCGGGCGTCTGGTGTTCGTCGCCGAATCGCTGTGGGATGAGCGGACGAAACAGAGTAACGACCTGTTGCTCGATCAGGTGCAACTGCATCAATCCCTGAGCAAAGATCTGAAAGACCTGCCCGCCGACGCTGAACCAGAGCGCTTCCCGCAACTGACCAAACTCTATCTGGAAGACGAAGACGCACCGGCCTATGCTGGCTTCGACACCGACTTCCACCTCGACGACCCGAAGAATCTTGCGCAAGCCTGGGCCAACAGCGCCAAGGCCACACACATGATGCAGCTGCCCTACAGCCTTGGCACGATCACCGTGGTCACCGACGCCGACCTGTGGAAAACCGCAGCCATCGCCCAGTACGACAACGCCTGGCTGCTCTGGTATTTGAGCGCCGACACCGATGTCACATTGATCTATAACACCGAGCACGATGGCCTGTTGACCTTGCTCTGGCGTTACTTCCCGCAAGCCATCGTCGCCCTGCTCGCATTGATCGGCCTGTGGCTCTGGCACGTCGGCGTACGCCACGGCCCACTGCAATTACCCGCGCCAAGTGGGCGTCGGCAACTGCAGGAACACCTGCGCGCCAGCGCCGATTTCCTGTTGCGCCACAACGGCCAGCAGGCACTGCTGCAAGCACTGCAACAGGACGTTCTGCGCCGCGCCCGTCGCCGCCATTCCGGCTTTGATCAATTGAACGTTGCCGAACAATGGCTGGCGTTGTCGCGCCTGACCCGGCAACCCACCCGCGCTATCAGCCAGGCCCTGAGCCCGGTGCCGAACCGGCGGATCTCCAGCGCCGATTTCTGCCGCCAGGTCGCCCACCTGCAAACCCTGAGGAACACGCTATGACCGAACAGATCGAGCCCGGCAGCGCCAGCCACGCCGCCCAGCAACGCCAGCGTGCGAGCCAGTTGGCGCAAGCCGTGCGCGGCGAATTGCAGAAAGCGCTGATTGGCCAGAACCAGGTGATCGACGACGTGCTGACGGCGCTTATCGCCGGTGGTCACGTGCTGCTCGAAGGCGTGCCGGGGTTGGGTAAAACCCTGCTGGTGCGCGCATTGGCCCGTTGCTTCGGTGGCGAGTTCGCGCGGATTCAATTCACCCCGGACCTGATGCCCAGCGATGTCACCGGCCACGCCGTGTACGACCTGCAAACTGAGCAGTTCAAGCTGCGCAAAGGCCCGCTGTTCACCAACCTGTTGCTGGCCGACGAGATCAACCGCGCTCCGGCGAAAACCCAGGCAGCGCTGCTCGAAGCCATGCAGGAGCGTCAAGTCACGCTCGAAGGTCGCGCCCTGCCCATCGCACAACCGTTCATGGTCCTGGCCACGCAAAACCCGATCGAACAGGAAGGTACCTATCCCCTGCCGGAAGCCGAACTCGACCGGTTCATGCTCAAGGTGCGCATGGACTACCCCGACGCCGATCAGGAGCTGAACATGGTGCGTCAGGTCTGCCGTTCGACCCGCGCCGACATGCTCGACGTGCAACCACTGCGCACCGTGTTGCAAGCCAAGGACGTACAAGCCTTGCAACGCATCGCCAGTGACTTGCCACTGGACGATCAGGTCCTCGATTACGCCGTGCGCCTGGCGCGCAGCACACGCACCTGGCCGGGGCTGACCCTTGGCGCCGGGCCACGCGCCTCGATTGCCCTGGTACGTTGCGCCCGTGCCCGCGCCTTGTTACGTGGCGGCGAATTCGTGATTCCCGACGACATCAAGGGCTGCGCGCTGGCCGTGCTGCGTCATCGCGTACGCATCGCCCCGGAGCTGGACATCGAAGGTCTGCAGGTCGATCAGGTACTCGCGCAATTGCTCGACCAAGTCCCGGCGCCGCGCCTGTGAAACCCTCGCGCCTGCTGTTGATCTGGCTGTCATTGCTGCTGGTCATCGGCATTGTGCTGGGCACTTTGCGCGCACTGGAAATCGACATCCCGGCCAGCCTGGCATCGATCAACTGGGGTTTGCTGCTGGCGCTGTTGGCCCTGGCGGTGCTGGACGCGTTGCGCCTGCAATGTCTGCCAACACCGCGCATCACCCGGCAAATGCCCGGCAGTCTGGCGCTCGGCCGTTGGGGTGAGGTGCGGCTGGAGGTCGAACATGACTTCACTGAGCCGATGCACATTGAACTGTTCGACCACCCGCCAGAAGGTTTGAGTTTCGAACACCTGCCGCTGTCGATTGAACTGCAACCCGGCCAGCGCAGCCTGCTCGGCTATCGCCTGCGCCCGCTCAAGCGTGGGCATTTCAGCTTCGCTCACTGTGAAGTCAACCTGCCCAGCCCCTTGGGATTGTGGTCAGGCAAACGCCTGCTCACTGTCAGCGACCAGACCCGCGTCTACCCCGACTTCGCCCGACTCTACGGCGGTGAGCTGTTGGCGGTGGACAACTGGCTCAGCCAGCTCGGCGTCCGCCAGCGGCAACGTCGCGGTCAGGGTCTGGAGTTTCATCAACTGCGCGAATTCCGTGAAGGCGACAGCCTGCGCCAGATCGACTGGAAAGCGACGGCCCGTCAACGCACACCGATTGCCCGCGAATATCAGGACGAGCGCGATCAGCAAATCATCTTCCTGCTCGACTGTGGCCGGCGCATGCGTAGCCAGGACGATGAACTCTCGCACTTCGACCACGCGCTCAATGCTTGCCTGCTGCTCAGTTATGTCGCCCTGCGTCAGGGCGATGCAGTGGGTTTGAGTACCTTCGCCAGCGATCAGCCACGCCATCTCGCGCCGGTCAAAGGCGGCGGCCAACTCAACGTGCTGCTGAACTCGGTTTATGACCTCGACAGCACGCAACGTCCTGCCGACTATCAGGCTGCCGCCAATCAACTGCTGACACGACAGAAGCGACGGGCACTGGTGGTGCTGGTGACCAACCTGCGTGATGAGGACGATGAGGAGCTGCTGAGCGCGGTCAAGCGCCTGAGCGCACAACATCGGGTGCTGGTCGCCAGTCTGCGCGAAGAAATGCTGGATACGTTACGTCAGACCACGGTGCAAACATTACCCGAGGCGTTGGCTTACTGCGGCGCGGTGAACTACATGAATGAACGGGCAGAACTCCATGAGCGGTTGAGTGCTCATGGCGTTCCGGTGGTGGATGTCCGGCCTGCGGAGTTGGGGGCCGAACTGGTGACGCAGTATCTCAATTGGAAGAGAAGTGCGGCGCTTTAATCATCTCTCGATCCGGACGAGCACAAATCCGCTGCTCGAGGTCCCGTCAGGATTCTCGACTTTGACGTCAAGGGAAACGATTTCCGACAGTTCCATCACCCGCCAAGAGGTTTTGTATTCACCGTTGTCATCCGTAATGGCCTCAATGTGTGGCAGCCTGCCGTTAATGGAGAAAAGAATTTTCCTTTTCGGCATCGGTTCTCCAGAAGCCTTGTCTACGATCAACGCAGTCATGGTTACCCAGTCGTTCACGAAAGCCGGATTCGGCGCAGCGACGACGGACTTCACAACCGCAGGACGTTCAGTGACAGTCAACCGCAGCGTTTCCACATCCCAGCCAGCCAAGCCGCCCTTTACCGACGCCCACAAGGCTGCCTCACCTGCAGAGCCCAAGACAAAGCGCACCGTTGCCAGGCCATCGGTACCCGTCAGTGTTGCCGGTAAAGATGTGTTGCCGTACTCCCACATCACTTCGACATTAGCCAAAGGCTCGCCGGTATTGGCTGAAACCACCAAAGCCTGAGCTGAAATTTCTTGCCCCGGATAACCGGTCAAATCATCGCTGAACAGCTCTTTGATCTGTCGAGGCTCATGCAGGTAATACGACAACGAAATCGATTCCGAATACTGCACATCCCCCACCGTCGCGGTCAGTTGCGCCGCTCCGGGAGTCTTGGGCACAAAGCGGATCCGCGCCTCGCCGTAGAAGTTGGTGGTCGTCGTCACCTCGCCAAGATCCGGACTGCGCCAGACAACATTCATCCCCACCATCGGCCTGCCGCTGATGGCCGAAACAACGGTGATCTGCTCGGACACAGCCTCGCCCCAGTACAGCGTCTGGCTAACCCGCGAACGCTCGGCGATCTTCACCACTTGCGCGCCTTCACCCACCGACATTGCATTGACAGGTGACCATCGTGCCAGGCTTTCGCAGGCCAGAAACAAGCCGAAACTGCCATTACGCTTGTCATCGACCATGAAGGAATCGGTGAATCCCGCCTCGCGGCTGAAGACCCTTGGCAAACCGAGTACTGGCTGAGTAAAACGAATGCCGAGTGCCTCGGGCCCGGTGCCGACCATGCCCAACGTCAACTTTCGACCGGACAAAAAGGTGTCTTGCGGGGCAGTTACATCGATTCTATGGGTCAGTTTGCGACGCGCGAAACCAGTGTCCTGGCCGAAAGGCTGTGCAGGTCCGTTGTCCATACTGAACTGCAATCGAGCCCACGGATCGTCGGCCAGCGAACAGACCTCCATCGAACGTGTATCTGTAGCATTGTCATACGGACTGGTGACCGACACTTCAACCGTTGCCGATCCGCCTGTGGTTGCTCCATACGCAAAGCCTGCCCAGCCATCGTCAGCAGTCACGTGTTCTTCAGAGTGACCATCAACCTTCCACTGCGTTGGCACTTGAACCATGGCATCTTCCGAGAAATCCGAACGTACCTTCGCCCACATCCATGCAGGGTCCTGATCCACGATCGGGAAAACGGCAGACTCACGCACGGTTTCAATGCTGAGTTTGTTGTGGCCCAAGTGCATTTTGGTGACATCCGTCGAGCCAGCCCCCGCGGTCAAGAATTTCAGACCGAACGCCCCGCCCCCCCGACTATCGGAACAATCCAGTGTCCAGGTCATGCCGCTTTCATCAATAACATTGTGGCTATGTGGAGGCGGATCGAGAACGATGTCCAACTCTGACGCTGGAGTTCCGGACCATTGCAAATCCATGTCAAGACCCACCAGGGCACTCAGTGCGTTGGTTCTGAAAATACACCGGTGTACGGCACCCAGGCAGGGATACAGCAACTGACCTCGGTCGGTGCTCATATGATCCAGTTCCAGAGTGAATTCATCGTAAATGTCCGGCGATATCAAGCGACCGAGCAACTCTCGATCTTCCAGTGAATCGGTCAACAACCGCAGTCCGAACATGCTGCTGCGGCTCTTGGCGAATTCAGAACTCAGAGTCCAGATCAGCGGTTCATCTGCCCGCAATACCCTGGGCTCGCCAAGTTCACTCACCACCAGCCCGATGCCTGGTTCATCAATGCCCCATGCCAGCGTGATTTCCTGGCCGATAAGAGGACTGTCGGCAAGCGCCGTGACCTCCAGAGAATGGATTTGACCTCGTCGGCAGAAAAGACCCAGAACATTGTCGGTGTAGCCGCGATTAAAAGTGATGTTGACCTTGTCCTTCCATGAACTCCTGGCAATCGCTGTCACGCTGAATTCGCACTCATGCGGCGCAGCAGATTCATGCGCTCGGACCGCTGCGGTGATCCCATGAGTCCCGGGTTCTCTGGTGTAAAACTTCAGGCTCCCCCAACCACCGCTTCCCGTTTGGCTCTGCACGACGCTGTCGGCCATTTGCCACTCGACCAGCGCACCGATGACCGGTTCGCCGTCGCCCTGATCAGTAACATGCACCACCTGCAACCGCAGGTACGCACTTTCGTACGCCTCCACCACCGGACTATTCGCGGCCTGGCGTACCTCTTTGATTTTGATCCTGTTGCGCGCCAGCGACATGCGCTTCCTGGGCGACGGCAACAACAGCTTCGAGCAGACCAGTGACAACTCGAATATCCCGTCGCGCCGGTCTTCGCAGTTCAGCGTCCAGGATGCAGTGCCCCCTCCATCGATCGGCATGGGCACCGATGTTTCCAGTGGCGGACTGACCACGACACCCAATTGCCCAGGCTTGTCACCGTGCCAATGCAGATAGAAGTCGCTGCCTCGCAGACGACTGTTGGCCGCCAGCATTACATCAATGAAATGGGTAGAACCCCGGTTCGGATAACTGTTATCAATCCAGTCCCTGATCTCGTTGTTTTCACAGACAGTCAACTGTGCCCACGGATCCTCGCCCAGTACCAGCACGTCAAACGTCTGGGTCCACACACCCTGCTCGTAATAAAGGCTGACCACAGAGGCTTCGATAACGAAGTCCCCTGCTGCCTTCGCCGCATAATCGAAGTAGGCCCAACCTTGTTCATCAGTAACGGCAGCCGCCAACACCCCGTGCTCGGCGGTCGCCCAGTTCACCGTAAGCCCGGCAAATGGCTGGCCGGTGTAATACGACGCCACTTGCACACCCAAACGGACACTTTGCTCAATCAACGGGTAGTAAGCAGCCTCGAGCACCTCACGAAAAATCAGCCGATGATGCCCCAGCGATACGGGGATCTCGTAGGCCTGCGAGGTGTAACGGTTGCGCAAGCTCAGGGTGAATTCGTAGTCCTGATCATCGATCAACGGGCAATCGAGCGTCCATGCCGCGTCCAGCGTTTGCTGGGTGTCCCACGCAGGCGTCGCGACAATCGCGCCCTGCGGGTTATTGTCGATGCTCAATGCAACCGGGGTGCCGTCCCAAGGGTTATCGGGCACAGGTACAAAACCGAGCATGTGGGGCGTGATCAATGCGTCGCTGCCAAAAGCTCCGCCCTTGCTGGCGCCCTGACACAGGTACATTTTGCGCAAGGGCGGGAACGACAGGCCGTCCAGCTCAATTTCCTGCAACTCAAGTGGCGCGAGTTTCAACTCGATTTTGACGCGTGTAACCCAGAGTTCGCCCAATGGACTGGAAGACTCTGTCGAGCTGAATATTTCGATGCGCAGTGGCTTTGAGCTTGAGATGTCCGATGTCAGTTCCACTTCATGCAGGGTCGGACTGAATCGCCTCTCTGGCCCGGATCCGAAATCCTCGCGCTGTTGTGCCTGCCCGGGTTTACCGACGGGTTTGAGTTCGATGCGGTAATGCTCGGTTTCTCCCTGAGAAATCCTCACCCAGCCTGATTGGCTGAAACTGCTTTCCCATAGAAAACTCAGCCAATAAGCACCCTTGCCATCGGGATCTCTGGGAAGTGTGACGTCCTGAGTGACACCCGCGCCCTTCGGCGCTTTGAGGTACTGGACAGGCGTGTTGTCGTAATACGCCGTGCCTATAGCGACCCCCCCCGTCCTTGCCCAACATTCGAACCGTTCTTCGAAATCCCCGTTGCACACCAGGTTTTCATTCACCTGAACGATCGGATCATTCATGACTGCGCACTCCCTTGCCCCTGCCGGCCAGGCCCTCTTTTCGCTGCATTGACCAACTCCTTCACCGAATCGGTAAACGACTGGTCTCCGCTCTTGCACGTATAGCGAATGCGCAAGATGCAATCGTTCATCGAGCCCAGCATGGCCTTCTGCGACGGTTCTTTATGCCATGGCCATTTCAGCTCCCAGGCGGATACCACACCGGTATTTTCAAATGGATAGAGCAAACCTTCATCTGGCTTCGCCGCCGCCATGCCGTTGTCGGCAATCCCCACCGACAGGGCAATCTGCTGGCCCGGACGCAAGTTGAACAGCATATCGGAAGGGGCCACTACCCCAGGATCAGGATTGTGCAAGTACTGCACTGACTGCACCGAAGCCCGGCTGGCAGTCATGCTGCCGACCTGCAGCAAGGTCGCGCGCACGTCCTCGAAAGGTCCCGCCAGCACTGGCAAGTCGATTTCCACCGAACTGATCTGCCGGCAGTAATGTCCCGGATAATCCCGATCGAACAGCAATTGCGTCAGTCTGAAATCCAGCGAGCCGGTGGTCTGCAATTGCGCCAATGCATCTTCCCAACTACCGATACCGAGCTGTGGGTCTATTGCATCGTTGAACAGGCGACGCAAGGAGATGGTTTTCACCAGTTCAAGCCGTCGCTCGGTGCGCTGCAGGTACTCATACTCCATACGCAGCAGAAACGCGCGCAGATGCTCGCCAGCGGTCAAACCGTGGCGTTGATCCTGCCAGACCTGCGGCAAGGGAATATTGGAATCGTAATCGCCGGTTTCGGCATTCATCGCCGCTTGCGCGCTGAGGCACAGACTGACGACTGCGTCATAAGCCTGATAGTGCAAGGCCTTGAGCTGGCCCAGCATCCAGCCGAACAATTCGGCATTGGTCGCGCGCTTTTTCAGGTAGTTGTACATCGTCAACGCCTGGGCGTTAGCTCGCAGCGTTTGCGCGAGGTTGGTTCTGGCGGCATCAATCGCATGGCTCTGCGCGACGATCTGCGCATCGATGGCCGCGATTTCTGCCAGCGCCTGATCGCGTTGCAGCCCCCATTCATTGCGGCGACGGCGATAACCTTCGGTAGTGGCTTGCTTGTCGGCATCGATCTGCAACATTGACGAAGCTATTTCCAGGCCAAAGCAGATGGCATCCGTGACTTTGTCGACACGAAACCCGCCGTTCGCCATACCGAAAATATTAGGCGCCGCCGCCACTGCCGCGCCTACCGGTTTGAGGACTTTGGCCGTCAGCGCCAGCTCTTTGGACTGGTCCAGGTTTGCCATGACCTGATATTCGACGGCCGACACGTTTTCGTCATAGCGGGCTGCGTAAGCATCTGCCCGTTCCCGCGCCACTGTCCGGCTCTGCTCAAGCGCCGTCATGCTCGCTTCCAACTGAGCGATGGATTGCTCCTGCACGGTTCTGGCGTAGTTGCCCAACTCCACCAGATGGTTTTGCTGCAGCTCTTCCTGCTCGGCACGATCACGCCGCTCAAGCAGATTGAGTACCTGGCTGCCGTAATCCTGCAAGGCCTGCACCGCACGCAAGGCAACCTCGAAGATCGCGCGCCAGCGAAACGCAATCACCACCAGCCGTCCGCCCATCGGTCTGGTGCCTCCGACACCCCCTGCTGCCAGATCGCGCAGCAATTGGTTCGGGTCAGTCGGTGGGTTGAACAACGGCAGGAGCATGGGCTTGCCATCAATCGTCAGGTTGTTGCGCAAGTTGTTCATCCGGTATTGCGGCTCGTTGAACCGCGTGAACAACTCATCATTGACGGGTTCCCTGAACGGCGCACACCCCAACATGCCCAGCATGGGAGCTGTATCGGAGCCGGCCGGAACATCTGCCAGGCTGTAATCCAATGTCTGCTCGAAAGTTTCCAGTGCCGTACGCGTGCAACTTTGGTCCAGAAGGTTCCCCAGCGTCGCGGTCTGCCACAAGTTCACCGATTCATTCAGAGGCGGTTTGCCCATCAATGATCCCGCTTGCACATAGCACAGCTTTGCCGCCACCAGGCTTTCGCGGGTCAGTTGGCGGTAATGCCAGTCCCCCCAGGCCATGAGGTTCTTCACATACTCGATGAACATCAGCATCCTCAAATGCACAGGCGCTGAATATCCAATCGCATCCGGGTCGGCGGGCGCCACGGCTTCACAGCCGGCATTGCCCAGATCCTTGAGCAACGGTCGGCAGCGCCAGTAATCCGGCTTCTCGGGTACTGAGCTGCTGTCAGCAGTAGCCCGGGGATCGAAGACGAAATGCAACCACGTCTGTGCTTCGGCAAACCGCTCCTCATCACGCAAGCGCGTCGCGATCAAATGCGGCAAATGGAAAAACAGTTCCCAGAAAAACAGCCCGTTGGCACCGTCGAAAGCGCCATTGATTTCTTTGAAATCAACACCGGTAGGCGGCGGCTCTGACAAATGCTGGGAGTCCCAGTTGATCAGCGTGGCTGGAGAGACAGTGGAGCGTGTGACCAACTCGGGGCCGAACAGCGAATTGAGCCGAACGTATCGCAGTGCCCAGCCAGCGCCCAGTTGAAAGTCGAGAAATTGGGCGGCATCCGTGGTGTTTTTCAGCAGCGTTGGCGCGATGAAATCAGGGAGATCGACAATCGTCAGGTCAAACTGTTTGCCGCCAAAGCCTTCAGTATCATTCTTTAGGGTGAACTTGACGTTGTTCCAGGAGCCTTTTGGTCGAGTAAAAGTGCCCAAAAACCTCATCGTCCAACCGCCGGCTGTAGACACCGCAAGTGTCACCGGCGCGGGGTCGCCATTGGCGGAGTTCTCCAACTGCAAGGTAAAGTTTGTGTTCTTCTCTGACAAACCTGTGGGCCTGCAAAAACCCTCAACTGTCAGCTGATCTTTGTCCCCCACTCGCATGGCGAAGACGTTCAGCCCCAGAAAAGCTGCCATGGCGCCTGACGGTGACTCGCTTGGTACCACCGTAGCCTCAAGACCCAAGGGGTGCTGAACCGTCAAGGCAGAAACAAATCGTTCATTCTTGGCCAGCTCCAGCCAGGTACCACTGTCTTCGACAACGGGGCGCATCAGCACATCGATGATCGCGGTCTCTTTCAAGGCACCGGTCTCGGTTTCATCATTGGCCAGCAATACCCCGAGCTTGCCTTTGGGATTCTGCGAGTCGACCCAAACAGTTGCGATCAATCGGGCACCTGCCGAGAGATCCTCTTCAAACTCGCTATGGCGTAAATTCAAAGGCGCCGACCACTGGCCGGTCTGCCTCATGAAGGCCACATTGATATCCAGTTGATGGGGTACGAACCGGGATCTATCGTCTGGCAATGGCAGTTCTCCGTCGCCCGGAGGATCGGCTTCGATGATCTCGCCGACCTTGTCCCGCCACTCCGCCCAGACCAGACACAGCCGGCCGTTCCAGACCACCGGACGCATGTCCAGCACCCGGCCGGCAGGTTGAATATCCACGGCTTTCCATTCACTCCACGCCGCCGGGTTGACGGCAACACACGTGGGCGTGATCTCGATTTGCGCCTTGCGCCAGAAGTACTGGAACGGCGGCACCCGCTGACGCCCGACAAAGTAATAATCGGCGCGCTCCGGGGTCGTGCCGTCCATGTAGCCACTGATAACATCCAGATCGCAGATCTGTTCGAAGGCTTGCAAGTAATCCCGCAGCGCGGCTAGAACCGAATCGATGCTCAAACGGGCCTGGTTGAGGTAGTTTTCAAGGGTCTTGAACAGATCCGTCTTGCGTTGACGCACGCACGGATTGATGTAGTTTTCCGGGTAGAGCGCGATCATCTGCACCGCGGCCCAGTCCGAGTAGTTGTTGTACAGCGCCCAGTTTTCCAGCTGCTCAGGGGGAAACTCGTGGTCTTCGAAACCGGGCTCCATTTTGTTGTACACCGCACTGATGTATTGCTGCGCACAACTGATCGCTTCGGCCACCCCCGACGTCTGCACCCGAGCACTGTCCAGCGGGTCGATGCGCAGCAATTCGAACACGTCCTCCGGGGTCTGCAAAGGCGGGTAACGCTCCGCCCTTACTTGCCCGATGCAATACTCAAGCAACGCGGTACGACGTTTTTCCTGCAACAGGCCAATGTTGTTCGACGTCATGATCCTTGCTCCGTGGAAGAGGTTCCCGAGTCACTGGCGGAAGGCGGTGACGCTTGTTCAAGCGAGTGGCTGCGGCCTTGCGTTTCCCCAAACCTGATGGGTTCGAAGAGAACCCCCTGCCCGCTTGCCAGGCTGCGTATACCGACTACGAATTCATCGCTGAAATCGCTGGTGATATGAACCGTGGTTTGACCTTGCTGATTGGTGAAACCCTGTGCCGGACGGATCCTTGGCCTTTCTTCGGGATCTGTTCCTTCTTCCCAGGCCCAGTCCACCAGCATGTTGGCCCCAAGGTTTCCGTACTCGTCCACCATCGTGGCGTAGAGGGTGATTTCCTGACCAAGCGGCACGACCTCCGTTGGCACCGGAGATATCAGCGCGGTGGGGAAACTCATACTGTTGGCGTCGGCGATGACGTTGATGCTCACTACCCACTCAGGCTCGAGCAGGCTCATGGAAAAATAAAGGCTGTCCGTGCCCAAGACTTTGCCCGGAAAATACTCAGCCGTGAGGACTCCGTTGGGATCGGTGATCCCCGACCTGATGGTCCCTAGCTCGGAGTGCCAATCAACAGCGACGCCTTTCAACGCTGCACCTCGGGCGTCGGTGAGCGTCATCGTAATGATCGCCTTCTCATCCTTTTTACGAGCGAAGACTTCTGTAGTAGTCACGGTGTAAATCATCCTGACCAACTGCTTCAGTTCGCCCGGTGTTTGCACGACTGGCACACGCGTCTGGGTCTGACTGAGCAGAGCCAGTTCAGCTGCCTGGGCATAGACTTCACTGGCATCGGTTGTCTCCGGCAAGGTACCGATCCGCAAAATGGTCCGGGCATCCATTCCGGTCTGCATCGACAACTGGTAAACGCGTATCAGCAGATCCAGTTGTTCCAGGGTTTTCAACACTTGGGTTTCAGGATCGATATGGCGAACGCATTCGCTGACTTCCTGCGCGCTCCAGGCGAAGAATTCAGCCAGTTTGATCGCCGCTGCCTGCTGCACCACGCGTAATGCATCGACGTTTAGCCTGGACGGTAGCGAATGGACCTGACGCAGATAGTCGAGCAATTTCTGCTCCGGCTGTTCACTCAAGCTGAACGCGCGGGCCAGCGTGGTCATTGCGTAAAGTATGCGCACCGAGAACACATATTTTTGAGAGGGATCGATGATGGTGAGTTGGTCGATCCACACCTCATATCCATAATCCAGATAATCCCGGACCAGTTCCGCACTCAAGCCCAATGTCGATACAACTTCAGCGCGCTGGCGCACAACAGCCAGCAATTCGAGTAACGGATCTGAAGGTTCGTCGCGCCTGCGCTCCGTCGCTGGCGATTCGAGGTCAGTGCGGTCATGCATCTGGCGCAACAGTTGATACACCGAGGCGTCGACCCAGTTCAGCACCAGAATGGCCAGCTCGCCCTCGATGCCGGCGTAGACTGCCAGCGACTCCCTGACCAGCGACACCTGAGCGTCTCTGGCCTGCAGAAGAACGGTGAGCATGATTTCGGCCAAGACGCTGACCTGGGTTTCCTCAATGCGCAGGCCGTTCCTGACGGCCCATTCGAGCTTCTCGCGGGCAAAGGCCGAATAATCTTCCGGCGTCATGGCAGATGCCAGTATCAGGCCATTGGCATCGACAACCGGCGCCAGCCCCTCACTGTCAATCGACAGTAAATCCAGCCAGTCGCTTTCGCCGGCCGGCGGAATGCCGGCTACGAGAAAAGAATTATTGGATAAAAGCGCGCTGGGCAGGAGGGTGCCGACCTTGTCGAAGAACTGCTGGTCCTGCTGGGAGAAGTCGCTCAGACGCAGTGGTGCACTCACGTGCTGCAACATCCACAGCACCGATATGTTGCTTTGCTCGCACCATTGCACACAGGCCTGCATGGCTTCGATCAGGCTCAACACACCCGGACCGCCAGCCATGGCGCCAATGCGGCTGTCATCATCCACCACGTCGACAATGCCCGGCCTGCCCGCCAACCCTTTGAGCCAGCTTTCTCCCCCCAGCACACGGAGCATCAACACGCCTTCGACCGGCGTGATATTCAACAACCGGGGCAGTTTTACCAAACGGTAAAAACTGGAAATGACCGCCGAACTGCGCACCAGATTATCGGTAAGATCATGAGCCTGGGCTATCGCCAACGCGAGGTAGTGGTAAGTCTGAAGATCAATGCCCAAACCACTGCATAGCTGGCTCACCGTCAGATTGTCTTGATCCGATGTCGGTATCAGCGCAAACGGTGTGCCGTCGAGTTTCAGCGGCTCGCGATAATTGTCCTGACTGTTGAAGACCTGATCGAACTGCGACAGTGCATCACCGCGACCGTACAGTGACAGTTCATCGAGAAACACGGCGAAATCCGCTGCCGTGCAATTGTGCCGTTCACGCAGTCGCTGAAACAGACCCAATGCATGGATCACGTTGACCGAAATCGCCCACACCTCAGGCTTTTCGGCACCACGTGCTTCAGCCCTGATCGCTGCCACCAACAGGGCGTCAGTCTGCTCGGGAGGCAGATTCAGCCATTTGTCCAGGCGTAACTTGCGGTTCAGTCGATCAAATGTATTCAAGCCTCTTGGGCTATTGGGATTAACGATTATCCGATGAAAATACTTCTCTGTCTGTGTGGTGACACCGATAGCGGGGTGAGCATTATCATTGATGTAAACCGAGCCGGATCGGCCGCCTTCCGGAACGTCGGGCTCACTGGAGTATTTGACATTGGCCGAACGCCGCGGCGCGTAGTCCCCAACCGAAAAAAGACTTGTCACCTCCTCGGCCACAAGATTTGTACGTTCAGCCAAATAATATATCTGACTGAGATTTATAAACTCCAAGTCTTCGGTGCCAAAGTTCTCCAGATAAAACTGATACATCTCCTCGAAATTTTTATATTCCTCAGTCAGCAACTGCTGCTGGTACGGACCAAGGCGAGAGGCATGAGCCAGAGCAGCAGCGGCAAGCCTGGTCAGGGATCCGGAGTGCAAGAAGTTGGGGAATTTCACGTCAACGACGTTGGCAAAATCCCCCACTGATCGTCCGTTGAAACCCGCAACCCCATCAACCGTGACCCAGTGCTGGTAATACGGCAGACCGTTGGGATAGCGCGCTTTGATCAATGCCTGTTCAATGGGAACCGTTGTGTTCGCAGCGATGAACGCCTGCAGCACGCGTACGATCACGTCGACTGATGACTCCGGCGCGTTCAGCGTTTTACTGTCGACCGTCAACGTCATCAAATCCGTGCGGCGCTCATGCAACGGCAGCTTGGTGTTGTCACCAACGCATTCGATCAAGTCGCGAATCAAGCGATACAAGAAGACGAGATATGCCGAAGGCCCGAACATGGACTCCAGAGAATCCGAGGGGCACTTGGTTTTCAATTGCAGATCGAACATTCGCTCCAGTCGCGGCCCGACAACGAGTGACATCAAACCGCTGGAAGGTCCTGTCGGTCCGACTTTGTCCCCCTGCGCGTGACGTTCAATAAACCGACGCCGCACGTAGGTCGCCAGGCTGTTGGCCCGGCGCAAAAAGCGCTGGGCCTCTTCCTGCTCAAGTCCGTACTCGCCGACCAGCACCGGAAGACCCCTTTCGACCAGAGGAAAAATCGATCCCCCCTGCTCAATGTAACTCCAGAGCTTCGACAGCCGGTTTTGCGCAGTGGACGTTTGCTCACCAAACAGTTGAATGAACAACTGCGCAGCGGGACGGAGTGAATCAGCCATGGTCACATTCCTTGAGTCGATAACGGGCCCGATCCGCCTGATTGTTGTGTCAGGCGGACCCAGCATCCCATAACGATTTAGCGCTTGAACGCAGCGGCTGCCAACTGTCAGAAATGACAGGTTTAGCGCCCGTTCATCGGAAATTTACAACCGTGTTTTATCCGCCGGCGCTGATTCGATTTCAAAGCGCTCACTGACGACCCAGTCAGAACCCAGCGGATCACTATCGCTGGGTTGCAGCTTGAAACGACACCAGTTGCCACCCAGCGGTAACGCCTGGTCAGACAGACCTTGCCAGTCCGGGTCGGCCTGAATCGACGCTACCCACGTCTGGTCCGGGTTGAACGGGTCGACCACAACACCGACACCTTGACGACCCTTGCCGGCAAACAGCACCGGGTTGCTGGCCCAGCGTCCCGGCGCTGGTAAATCAATGGTGGGCAGATAAGTAGCGAGCTGAACCGTGCGCTTCGCGCTATCGGATTCAAACCCTTCGTAAGCCGCCACAACTTGCAGTTCATGATTGCCTTCGTCTTGCCCAGGCTCCAGCGTTACCGACCACGTCCGGTTTTCCCGCACCTCGACGCTTGCCTGGTCGCTACCCAGCGTCACGGTCACGGTGTCGCCGGGCGTCGCGAACCCCGACACCACGACCCGTCGGCCGATATGGTCATCGGCAGTCGGGGTTTCGATAAACGGAGCGACCGGTACGACCTTGTAACGCAAACGCTCATTGGGCTGAGAACGCTGCGCAATGCCATTGAGGACGAAGGTCTGAAAGGCCCAGATGGTTGTGTTGCCCACCGGCAAACTCACTTCGGCTTCCCAGTTGCCTGACGCCTGCACCTCAATATCCGTCAGCAATGGCTCAGTAGCGCCTTCCAGCCAGACCTCCACCAGCGCGGTAGGTCTGCCCGTGCCAGCAATCTTCGAGGTGCGCGGCGCTTTCCCGCCAGGGATCGGCGTCGTGAATCGAGGCGGCGGCACCACCACCTTGAGTTCGTGCACAGCGCTGTTGGTCGACTCTTGCCCGTTGAGGATCTGTTGCGCGTGGAGGAAATAATGCCTCAGCTCCAGATCGCGTAGTTCGATCGACCATTTGCCCTCCTCAAGCAATTCGAGCGGAGCACCCAGCGTTCCTCCCATCTGGCGGTCATGCAATTGCATGATCGCGCCCTGCATACCGTTATCACCTTCAATGGTGACGTCGTACCCCACTTCTGAGCCGGATACCGGCGCGACGATCAGCGGTTGCAACATGACTCTGTGGACAGTGAAGGTTTTCGATGCCGACACGGAAGGGAGATCGACAACGATCTGGGTAACGGTGACGCGGTGAAGGACTCCCGGTTCGAACGCTTTGGTTCGCTGAAATGTCCAGCGTTCACCCTCCACATCCGCTTCGTACTCCATGTCGTCGTCACTGAACCGGAGCTTTACCACCGCTTCAGACCAACAAGTACCACTGAAAATCGGCTCCAGCCCCTCCTCGGCAGGATCGTCCAGGCCTGGCGCCAGCGGTGGAATCGTGACGCACAGGATGAAAGGACGTTGTGAGGGATGGTTTCCCAGATGCTGTGTAATGCGCACTTCCCGCGTTTTGGTTGGCCCCCACTCCACCAAAGCGGGCGTTGACCATTGGCCGTTCACGACCCCTACACTTCGTGCAACCTCGTGTGCATCGGGATCTCTGAGCGAGACGGTGGCGCCGGTGTAACCTTTGCCGCTGAAGACCGGTAGATACGCCTCGGTGTAGCTCGCCTCGGTGATATCCGGCATGTCGTTGTGGACTTTGAACTCGAGAGGCTGCGATTCGATCCAGCCATTGGCGTTGTCGGCGATCTTTTGAATCACCTTCACATCGTAGCTGCCCAGAGGCCAGACAACCGGGGCCGTTTCCCACCCGCCTTCCCCATCAACGCGGATGTTGGGAGGCAAAGGCAGCGAGCTGTCGCTGACAGAGAACTGGATTTCGGTCGAGAGGTTTTTATCGAAATGGCCGGAGCCGGAGAACTTCAAACTTGTATCCGGGAGAAAGGTGACCTCAGGTTTTTCCAGTTGTGGAGGGCGGATTCGGAAAGAGCGGGGGGCGCTGCGACCGGAACGGACGTTTTGAAATACCTGTTCAGCTACCAGGCTGACCGGCCCCGGTGGCAACTCGGCGACAGACACGCTCCAACTACCGTGAACGTTCGAAACCTTGTCCACTCCCACCTGGGAAGTTGTCAGGTCCAGGAACACTACAATCGTTGCATCGCGCAGACCGTTATCGCCCTCAAGAACAAATGACTGATCTTGCTCGAATACAGGTTTCGGGATGCGCGGCCAACCAACAACTGTAAAGGTTCTGGGATCGGTGTAACCAACCCCAATAGCGAGGTGCTGATATTTGACTTTTACGCTCAATTCACCGCTGTTGATATCCGACACCACCATAGGCATCTCCCACAACGCCGTCGTCGTATCAAGCGGATCACTCAAAATTACAGAGTGGTTATCTGCCCTGACAATCTGAAGAGTTAAGCCAAGATGCCCAGTACCTTTAAACAATAACGCCCCCGCCCCCACGATCTCATTGACAGAGGGTGAAGTCAGCTTTGGCACAATGAGATTAAGGATCTTTTTGGTCTTTCCGTCTCTAGAATGATTTTGAGCATTGTGACGGACGGATTGCCGAATAGAGATGTTTATATATCCGATAGGTAAATTCTGAGAAACATTGACTCTCCAGTTCCCACCGCCAGAAAATTTCTGACCGATAACAGTAGTATCGTCTCCATCGACGAGTACCGGAACGCATTCGCCAAGCTCACCACCCGACCCGCTCAACACGGTTCCTTGAATATTTTCAGCTATAGGTTCGGAAGTAATGAAATAATTCCGAGTGGTGTAGTCTGAAAACTCGGATCCATGCCTCCATCGAATACTAAGTTGAGCGACCCCAGACAAAGTAGAAGAAATCTCCCAGTCATGAAACCCCTCAGCTCCAAACCATTCACCGGATAGTTCATACGCCCATTCATTTACAACATGAACATATATCCAGACTTGATGAACCCCACCAACCATCGGCAATATAAAACGCAAATTGAACACCTTATCGACCCAAGCAAGGTTATCCGGTTTAACGACCTGTACCGTATCCGGCTTACGGAGTTCATGGACACCCGATTCGATATTCCCAGCGTTAGATAATGAACCCGCGTCTGACACTGACGGCCGGAGTTCATCCTTTATAAACTCTGGCTTGTGTCCGATATCCTTTTCTTCGTCAGATGTCATCTGTCGCGCTCCACAGTCGTCAGTCATTTCCAAAAAATGACGATTGCTCAGACTACGGCTGCTCTCACATTGCGGGCACCTGTAAAACCTGACAGTCCCGACCAACGGTAATTCTTCCAAAAGCGGCAGACCACCGCCTGCCGGCTAGCACCCTTGGCCCGGAGCACAAAGCTGCTCCTGCGGATACCTGCACGTCATAGATCGAAGGTGAAGTGAGCGCACGCGAAACGTTTGACAGTTTGAATCAGGCAGACGCCGGCAACGGCTGAAAACTGAAATAACGCTGCAACGCCTGCACCAACTGACCGAACTCCGGCGGGGCGCGTTGCAGGACAAAGCCGGCGTCGTAGTGCAGCGGCGTGGCGTCTTCATGGCACCACACGCAGCACGCGGTGAAGTCGATCACCTGTTGGCAGCCATCGCTGGCGGGTATTTTCAGACGCAACTGGAAATCCACGCCGACCATCATCGGCAATTGGCTGATGAGCATCAGCCCGTCTTCGGAGAGGTTGCCGAGAAAACCGATGGGCTTGTCGGTGACGCTGTTGAACACTCTGAGGAAATACGGCAACTGATGCCGTTCGATCCGTTCGGTAAACATGCGCGGTTCGCCATGCAAGGCTCTGTCACAGAGCCGCACCTTTGCTTCGGAACGTGCCTGTGTCGCAGGCCCGCTCTCCCCGCTTCCGGTGTGACGGTCGCTACGTCGCCGTCACCTGATCACTTGCCAGTCGCAGGTGTTGCTCCGGGTTTACAGATTCAGCGCTAAACCCGGGTTATTCGACTATAGCTCAGCTTGTACACACAGCCAGATTTTGTATGACAACTGTCATCAGAAGCGCGTCGGGCGCACCACGGCAGCGGCACTGCGTGTCGGGTAATGACCCAGGCTCTGCAAGGTTTCCAGACGCGCGCGGGCGCGGAAGGCATATTCGCTGTTGGGGTACGAAGCAATGATGAACTGGTAGGTCTGCGCCGCGTCGACAAACATTTTCTGCCGCTCCAGGCACTGGCCGCGCATCATCGACACTTCCGGCCACACGTACGGGCGGGCACGGCTGGCGCGTTCGACCTTGGACAGCTCGAGCATGACCTGCTCGCAGTTGCCGCGATCGTAGGCGCTGTAGGCGTTGTTCAAATGATGGTTCATCGACCAACGGGTACAGCCCGTGACGGCGAGGACGCTGAGGGCAAGGGCGGCAATGGGTACGAATCGCATGAGGGTTCTCCTGTCTTGTGCTCTTTATCGACCCTTGCCGAGAAATCTTCAGAAGTGTTTGCGCCAATCGTCGTGTTCAATAAAGAAAGTAATAAGTAGTGCATTCGAACAATGACTACACCCCAAGAGCATAGTAGCCTTCGCTAGCGCTTGAACTCAGGAGTCTTTGCATGTCCGTCCGTCGTACCAAAATCGTCGCTACCCTTGGCCCGGCCAGTAACTCGCCGGAAGTTCTCGAACAGCTGATTCTGGCTGGTCTGGACGTTGCCCGTCTGAACTTTTCCCACGGCACCCCCGAC
>NZ_JBITSX010000014.1:60186-107036 GCF_044541255.1 Pseudomonas sp. NPDC085632
AAGCTGGTGCGTGACCTCGCTGCCAAGCACGGTCGCTTCGTCGCCCTGCTGGGTGACCTGCAAGGCCCGAAAATCCGTATCGCCAAATTCGCCAACAAGAAGATCGAGCTGAAGATCGGTGACAAGTTCACCTTCTCCACCAGCCATCCTCTGACCGAAGGCAACCAGCAAGTGGTCGGCATCGACTACCCGGATCTGGTCAAGGACTGCGGCGTGGGCGACGAGCTGTTGCTCGACGACGGCCGTGTGGTGATGCGCGTTGATACCCAAACTGACGATGCGTTGCATTGCACCGTGACCATCGGCGGCCCGTTGTCCGACCACAAAGGCATCAACCGTCGCGGTGGCGGCCTGACTGCTCCGGCCCTGACTGAAAAAGACAAGGCCGACATCAAGCTCGCCGCAGAAATGGAAGTCGACTACCTCGCGGTGTCCTTCCCGCGTGACGCCGCCGACATGGAATACGCCCGTCAACTGCGCGACGAAGCCGGCGGTACTGCCTGGCTGGTAGCGAAGATCGAACGCGCAGAAGCCGTGGCCGACGACGAAACCCTCGACGGCCTGATCAAGGCGTCCGACGCGGTGATGGTTGCCCGTGGTGACCTCGGTGTGGAAATCGGCGACGCCGAACTGGTGGGCATTCAGAAGAAAATCATTCTGCACGCACGCCGCCACAACAAGGCTGTGATCGTCGCGACCCAGATGATGGAGTCGATGATCCAGAACCCGATGCCGACCCGCGCCGAAGTGTCCGACGTGGCCAACGCCGTACTCGACTACACCGACGCCGTGATGTTGTCTGCCGAATCCGCTGCCGGTCTGTACCCGCTGGAAGCGGTGCAAGCGATGGCGCGCATCTGCGTCGGCGCTGAAAAGCACCCGACCGGCAAGACCTCCAGCCACCGTATCGGCAAGGAATTCACCCGCTGCGACGAAAGCATCGCGCTGGCGACCATGTACACCGCCAACCACTTCCCGGGCGTTAAAGCGATCATCGCGCTGACCGAAAGTGGCTATACCCCGCTGATCATGTCGCGTATCCGTTCTTCGGTGCCGATCTACGCGTTCTCGCCGCACCGTGAAACTCAGGCGCGCGCAGCAATGTTCCGTGGCGTGTATACCGTACCGTTCGACCCGGCTTCGCTGGAACCGCACGAAGTCAGCCAAAAGGCGATCGACGAGCTGGTCAAGCGCGGCGTTGTGGAAAAAGGCGACTGGGTCATCCTGACCAAGGGCGACAGCTACCACACCACCGGCGGCACCAACGGCATGAAGATCCTGCACGTGGGCGACCCGCAGGTCTGAGTGACGCGCTGAAAAGCAAGAGCCCCGGCATGTGAATGCCGGGGCTTTTTGTTGTCTGCGTTGAATCGAAAGCCTCTCACCCTAGCCCCCTCCCAGAGGGAGAGGGAACCGATCGAGGGATATTGCAGAATTGCACCGACCTGATAGCTCTGCGCTGAATCCGACCGGTTCTTCCAGGTCGATGTAAAACGCATCACACCTCGGTTGGCTCCCTCTCCCTCCGGGAGAGGGCTGGGCGGGCGGCGTTCCGATGAGGGTTGGCTTTTCAATGCCGTTTGATAAACCCGCTCAATGCAGCCAACGCTTCCGGTGACCTGAGCCGCTGGGTAAACAAAGCACCCTCCTCCTCAATCACCTTGCGAATCAACTCGCGATCCGGCGCCCTCATCAATTGCTTGCTGATACGTACCGCTTCAGCCGGCAGTTCGTCAAACCGCAGCGCCATTTCCCGCGCCTTGCTCAACACCGCATCGCCGCTGCCGAGCGCCTCGGTGGCAATGCCCCACGCCGCTGCTTGTTCACCGGTAAAGCCTTCGCCGAGCAACAACAACTCCGCCGCTTTGGCCTGCCCGAGCAGACGCGGCAGAATCAGGCTGGAACCAAACTCCGGACACAATCCAAGATTGACGAACGGCATACGCAACCGCGCATCGCGGGTCACATAGACCAGATCGCAATGTAGCAACAACGTGGTGCCGATGCCCACCGCCGCGCCGGCTACAGCGGCAATCACCGGTTTGCGGCATTCGAGCAGGTTAAGCATGAAGTGAAACACCGGACTGTCGAGGTCGCTTGGCGGTTGCTGGATAAAGTCGGCGATGTCGTTACCGGCGGTGAAGCACTCGTTACTGCCGGTGATCATCACGGCATTGATCTCAGGATCGCTATCGGCCTGTTTCAGCGCCTCCGCGAGACGGCTATACATGGCCCGGGTCAGGGCGTTTTTCTTGTCCGGGCGATTGAGGCGCAGGGTCAGCAAACCGCGTTCGCGTTCCAGCAGGATGGCATCGGTCATGGCGTGTCTCGCGTCTGAAATATCAGCGCTCAACCACGGCTCAAAAATACGTCGGCCAGCAGTTGGTTGCGCGGCAATCCGGCCAGGTACAGACGCCGGGCGAAGGCGTCGACACTGGCCGTCGAGCCGCAGACTAAGGCCAGGGTTTGCCGGGAAACAAGGCGCAGTTGCGCCAAAGCGGCGGCTGACTCGGCCGCCGTCCACAGCTCGACGCTGAGGTTTTCCCGCTGTGCGGCCAGTGCTGCAAGGGGTTTGGCCAGATAGTGCTCGCGCTCGTCATGGGCCACGTGAATGACACGGATGGCGCCTTGGTGATCCTGGCGCAAGGCTTCGCGCAACACACCGAACAACGGACCTAAACCGGAGCCGGCGGCCAGTAACCACAGCGGCCGGTTATGCCAGTCCGGGTCGTAGTGCAAGGCGCCGCCGCGCAGTTCGCCGAGGCGGATCGGGTCGCCGATCTGCAAGCGCCGCGCGGCATCGCTGAATTCACCGGGCTGACGGCAGTCGAGGTGGAATTCGAGAAAGCGGTCTTCTTCCGGCAGGCTTGCCAGCGAATACGGCCGCGCAATGTGATTGATCCACAGCACCAGGTGTTGCCCGGCGCTGTAGCGCAACGGCCGCTGCGGGGTCAGACGCAAACGCAGGACGCTGTCGCTGAGCCAGTCCAGCGCTTCGACCACCGCTGGGCGACCGTCGGTGATCGGGTCGAACGTATGCACCTGCAAATCTTCGACGACCTGACACTGACAGGCCAGACGCCAGCCTTGCTGACGCTGTTCGGCGCTCAAGGCGTCCGGCCGATTGTCGGCGGGCAGGCCTTGCACGCATTGCACCAGACAGGCATGGCAACTGCCGGCGCGGCAACTGAAAGGCACAGCGACGCCATTCTGATTGAGGGCATCGAGCAGATTGCTGCCCGTGGTCACTGACCATTGTCGCTCACCGACGCGAAGTTCAGGCATCGACGTTCTCCCAAGCGGCCGCACAACGATTGCGTCCGTCACGCTTGGCCCGATACAGCGCCTGATCGGCGCGTTGCAAGGCCTCGTCCAGATCATCGCCCAACGCCAACAGTGTCATGCCGGCCGACAGGCTGAGGTTGCGCACATTCAGGCCGACCAATTCGACGTCGGTAAAGGCGATGCGCAGACGCTCGCAGCAAGCAGTCAGCCGTTCGGCATCGCAATCAGGCAGCAGCACGACGAATTCCTCACCACCATAACGCGCCAGCACATCGCCGTCGCGCAGGCATGCTTGAGCAACGCCGGCGAAGGCCTGCAACACCTGATCACCCGCCGCGTGACCGTGCAGGTCGTTAATGCGTTTGAAGTGGTCAAGGTCGATCAGTGCCAGACCGTGCACGATGTCGTCGTCCATTGCATTGAGCTCACGCGAGGCCAGACGCAGAAAATGCCGACGATTGAACAGCCCGGTCAGCTCATCGGTGGCGACCAGATCTTCCAGCTGACGCATCATCCCGCGCAGGGTGTCCTGATGTGCCTGCAAGGCAAACCGGCGCTGCCGCTGGCGTTGTCGCGAGACCTGGACGAAGCGCGCGTAAAGCACCAGCCACGCCAGCACCATCGCCAGAATGCACACCTGCAAGGCGGCAAGCGCCGGTTCGCGCAAGCGGAAGTGGTAGCCGTCCCACAACGTGATCGCGCAGAAGCTGAAGAACACCAGCAGCGCGCAACGAACAAACGCCCGTCGACTGAGATGGAACAGGCCGAACAGCAGGATCAACACGTAGAACACCAGAAAGGCGCCGCGGGCTTCATCCAGATGGGCGATCAGCCAGGTCTGCCAGCCGAGACCGATCAATACCTGCGCTTCGGTCAGACTGGGATCGGCAAAGCGCAGGTTGCGCCCGCTCCAGAACAGCGCGAACAGCACCGACTGGCTGATCACCACCAGCGCACTGCCGACGGCCACAGAAGTCAGGGACTGCTCGTAATGACCGGTGAAAAACGCCAGCCACAGCAGCAGCAAAGCCAATCCATAGGTGGCCGCAGCGAGGGCAAAGCGTTTGAGCAAAAGACGTTGAATGGCGTTATGGGTCAATCGTTGACTCACCGTGCGATAGGAGGCTGACCGAGTGTCCTACTCTACAGACCGGCTGCCACTTTAGAGGCGTAGTCGATAAATGACCACCGATTTTCGGGCTCGAAATTTGACGTCAAAAGTGTGGCCTGCGTATACCGCCAAAAGCCCCTCACCCTAGCCCTCTCCCAGAGGGAGAGGGGACTGACCGCGTTGTTTATCCGAGTTGCACCGACCTGAAACATCGCGCCGAACTCAAGTCTGGAAACGGAAAAAATCAGCTTCCTTTTCCTGAGCCGGACTTGGTTTTTGAACAACATGAAGATCGGCTCCCTTTCCCCCTCGCCCCCCTGGGGGAGAGGGCTGGGGTGAGGGGGTAGATCTTGAAGTGCCAACCCGCTGTCCGATATTCGCCCAACCATGCGACCAACGAATGACTGCCGGCGCGTGTACGCCCCACCGAGGCGCGGTATACTGCCGCGCCTTTTTAGCGTCGCGCCAGCAGCCCCGGCGTGCCTTGAAAGGTGCTTGCGACCGACCGATGCACCCAAGCCGCAGGCACCTTATTGAATGTTCCCGTCTTTTAGAGGAGCGCGACTCATGACCGTGATCAAGCAAGACGACCTGAGTCAGAGCGTTGCCGACGCCCTGCAGTTCATTTCCTATTACCACCCCGTGGATTTCATCCAGGCGATGCACGAAGCCTACCTGCGCGAAGAATCGCCAGCGGCCCGTGACTCTATGGCACAGATCCTGATCAACTCGCGTATGTGCGCCACCGGCCACCGCCCGATCTGCCAGGACACCGGTATCGTCACCGTGTTCGTGCGCGTCGGCATGGACGTGCGCTGGGATGGCGCCACCATGGGCCTGGACGACATGATCAACGAAGGCGTGCGCCGCGCCTATAACCTGCCGGAAAACGTCCTGCGTGCCTCGATCCTCGCCGACCCGGCGGGCGCTCGGAAAAACACCAAGGACAACACCCCCGCCGTAATTCACTACTCCATCGTCCCGGGCAACACCGTGGAAGTGGACGTGGCGGCCAAGGGCGGCGGTTCCGAGAACAAGTCGAAAATGGCCATGCTCAACCCGTCCGACTCGATCGTCGACTGGGTATTGAAGACCGTTCCGACCATGGGCGCCGGCTGGTGCCCACCGGGCATGCTCGGCATCGGCATCGGCGGCACCGCCGAGAAAGCTGCGGTCATGGCCAAGGAAGTGTTGATGGAATCCATCGACATCCACGAACTGAAGGCCCGTGGCCCACAGAACCGCATCGAAGAAATGCGTCTGGAGCTGTTCGAGAAGGTCAACCAGTTGGGCATCGGCGCCCAGGGCCTCGGTGGCCTGACCACCGTGCTCGACGTAAAAATCATGGACTATCCGACTCACGCAGCCTCGCTGCCGGTGTGCATGATCCCGAACTGCGCCGCCACCCGTCACGCGCACTTCGTGCTCGACGGTTCCGGCCCGGCTTCGCTGGAAGCGCCGCCGCTGGACGCCTACCCGGAAATCGTCTGGGAAGCCGGCCCGTCGGCCCGTCGCGTCAACCTCGACACCCTGACCCCGGAAGACGTGCAGAGCTGGAAGCCGGGCGAAACCGTCCTGCTCAACGGCAAAATGCTCACCGGTCGCGACGCGGCGCACAAGCGCATGGTCGAGATGCTCAACAAGGGTGAAACCCTGCCGGTCGACCTCAAGGGTCGCTTCATCTACTACGTTGGCCCGGTTGATCCGGTCGGTGACGAAGTGGTTGGCCCGGCTGGCCCGACCACCGCAACGCGGATGGACAAGTTCACCCGGCAGATCCTTGAGCAGACCGGCCTGTTGGGCATGATCGGCAAATCCGAGCGCGGCCCGACTGCGATCGAAGCGATCAAGGACAACAAAGCCGTGTACCTGATGGCGGTCGGCGGCGCGGCTTACCTGGTTGCTCAGGCGATCAAGAAGTCGAAAGTGCTGGCGTTTGCCGAACTGGGCATGGAAGCGATCTACGAGTTCGAGGTCAAGGACATGCCGGTCACCGTTGCGGTGGACAGCAAAGGTGAATCGGTGCATATCACCGGTCCTGCGATCTGGCAACAGAAGATCAGCGAGAGCCTGGCGGTAGAAGTGCAGTAAGCCCTTCGCCTGCATGAAAACGGCCGGTTCATCCTCAGGGGTGACCCGGCCGTTTTTGCATGGGCAAACCGATCGCGATAAAAAACCTGCCGAAGCACACAAAATGATCTTGCGCACCTGTCAGATCTGACAGGTTCATTTCAACGCTGTTCTTGTTAGCGTCAGTCCATTCACGCCCACCCCGCGCGCAATGGATTCGAGCATGCCTGATCAACAAGAGCTGAGCATCACCACACCCTCGATCGCCAAAAGCGCATCGATCGCTACCATCGGCAAAAGCTGGGGCGCGGTGGGGCCGACCGGAGCGGCATCGTTCGAACTGCCGATTCCGACGTCTGCCGGGCGGGGCTGGGATCCGCAGTTCTCGCTGACCTACAGCAGTCAGAGTGGCAACGGTCCGTTCGGTCTGTCCTGGCACTTGGGTGGCGCGGGTCAGATCAACCGTAGAACCAACAAAGGCGTGCCGCGCTACACCGATCACGACGAGATCATCGGGATCGATGGCGAAGTGTGGATGCCGGAGCTGGAGGAAAACGGTGAACTCAAGTTCCGTGAGGAAAGTGTCTACAACGGCGTCGACATCGGTCCGCACAGAGTCGTGCGCTACTGGCCTCGAGTGGAAAGCGATTTTGCCTTGCGCGAGCGCTGGCAGCGGCAGACTGGAGAAGCCGATCCACCGATATTCTGGCTGATACACGGCGCTGACGGCTCGCTGCACCTTTACGGTAAAACCGCAGCGACACGCATCGCCGACCCCGACGCACCTGGACGAATCGCCGCATGGCTGCTGTGCGAAAGCATGAACGCCCGCGGCGAACATATCTGCTTCGAATACAAGGCCGATGATCAGGATCCCGACCCGCTGCACGACTACCGCGCCCAGCGCTATTTGCGCCGCGTGTGCTACGGCAACTTCACCGCCAGCAGCAATCTGTACAGCTGGACGACGGATAATCCCGCCGACCTCGATTGGCACTTTCATCTGTTGTTTGATTACGGCGAGCGCAGCACGTCACTGACCGACATTCCGGCGTACGACGGTGAAGCACTGAAACCCTGGACGGTCAGACCGGACAGTTTTTCAACCCATGGTCGAGGTTTTGAGCTGGGTACCCGCCGACTCTGCCAGCAAGCATTGCTGTTTCATTACTTCCCCGAGCAATCGACAGACCAACCGAAACTGGTGCGCCGCCTGCTATTGGAATATCGCCAGGCGCAGGAAGACCAACAGTGGACCTACAGCCAGATCAGCGCGGCGCACTATCAGGCCTTCGATGCCCAAGGCATTGTCGAAAACACACCACCGGTCGAGTTCGACTACGCCCCCTTCGAGATCAGTAAAACCCCGGCCCGACTCTTCGAACTCGATGTACAGCCGGGTATCGAGGACGGTGGTTTTTACCAGTGTGTGGATCTGTATGGCGAGGGTGTACCGGGTTTTCTGTGTCGCTATGATCAGGCCTGGTACTACCGCGAACCACGGCGTGCGACCGAGGGCACCGATGAGATCGGCTACGGGCCCTGGATCGAGCTGGCCAAGATTCCAGTCGCTGATCGCAATCGTCCGGTCCAGCAACTGCTGACCGACCTGACGGGTGACGGTCGGCTCGATTGGGTCACCGCGCAACCGGGTATCAGTGGTTTTCGCACGCTGACAGAACAACGCACGTTTGCCGACTTCGTGCCCTTCGGCAAATTCCCACCGGAGTTTTTCAACACCCTGTCGACACTCGGTGACTTGAGTGGCGATGGCTTGAGCAGCGTGGCGTTGATCGGACCTGACTCGGTGCGGCTCTATGCCAACGTGCGCGAACAGGGCTTTGCCGCACCTGAAGAGGTGCTTCATGAACCCGACGACGATCGCTTGCCACTGTTCAGCAATTCGCCGACAGAACTGGTGCTGTTGGGCAACCTGCTGTGCAGCGACATGCCCGAGCTGTGCCGGATACGCCACGACGAAATCCGTTGCTGGCCGAACCTGGGCCATGGCCGCTTTGGCAAGGGTCGCAAGATCAGCGCATTGCCGTTCAGCTATGAGCAATTCGACTCGTCACGGGTACGCCTTGCCGACCTCGACGGCTCCGGTGCCGCGTCGCTGATTTATCTGAAGTCAGAGGCCTTTGATATCTACCTGAATCGCGGCGGCAATGGCCTGGAGCAGACACCGATCAGCGTGCCGTGGCCCGACGGCGTGCGCTACGACCGTTTCAGCCAGGTGAGTTTTGCCGACCTTCAGGGGTTGGGCTGCGCCAGCCTGATCCTGACGGTACCGCATGTGCAGCCGCAGCACTGGCGCTACGATTTCGTTTCGGCCAAACCGTATCTGCTGACCAGCAGCAATAACAACATGGGTTGCAGTGCCAGCGTGGTCTACCGCAGTTCGGCGCAAGAATGGCTGGATGAAAAACGCCGCTTGCCCACCCATAGACGCTTTCCGGCTTGTCACCTGCCGTTCCCGGTTGCAGTGGTCAAAAAACAGCGCCAACTGGATGAAATCACCGGTAACTGTCTGACACAGACTTTTACGTGGCGGGAGGGTTACTACGACAGCCGTGAGCGCGAGTTCCGTGGTTTCGGCCTGTTGCAGCAAACCGACAGTGAGAGCGCCAGCGACGATGAAGGCGAAGGTTTCAGCGAGCCGATGCGGGTCTTCACCTGGTTTCATACCGGGCAAGCGATGGACCGGTCGCGCTATGGATATTTCAATCAGGATGCCCAAGCGGTAGCACTGGGCACCACCCTGTTCAGTCGCCATTTCCCGGAAGACGACGTCGATCAAATCATTCCTCCGCACACTGAAGACACCCGATACCAAAGCGCCCGGGCACTGGTCGGCCGCCCTGCACGCATCGAAACCCATGCCGATGCAGACGTGGATGCCCTCGAAATCGCCACACCTTACGCAATCGAAGAGTTCCGTTATCTGGTGCGCGAAGTGCGCGAGCAAGGTGCTTATACCGCGGCCGTATTGCTGCCGCTGGTGGTCGAGCAGATCAGCTATCAGTACGACGGCTTCGTCGAGGATCCACTCTGTCGCAATCAGGTAAACCTGCACTGGAACAGATACGGCCAGCCGACGCATTCAATCACGGTGAGCTACGCCCGGCGGCTCACCGAAACCGATGAGCCACCCTTCGACGATCCTGATGAGAAGCAGTGGTGGTACGACGCCCATGACCCGGCCCAACGCTCGTTCTACCTGAATGAAAGCCGGGCAACGTTCATCGATATCGACACGGACGTGCAGCATTGGCGCCTCGGGTTGCCCTGGCAACAACGCGGTAATGCGCTGGTCCTGGCCAAAGGCAACCTGCCTACCGGGCTAACGCCTGCGCAGGTGTCCTATGAGTGCCTGATGGAACATGGAGATTCGCCGCACTGGAATGCCGAACGGGTGCTGACTACGCAGTCCGTACAGCGTTACCTGAGTACCGACGGCACTTTGCAGGACGACGGCATTGCCGGCTTCGAAGCCCTGGCCGGTCCACTGGAAGTGGCACAACTGGACAAGACCGCGCTGGACGCTTACAGCGTGCTGTCGAATTTCGACGTGAGGGCAGAACTGGCAGCGATTGGTTACATACCGATGCCGTTTCTGTTCTGGATTCACCCTTTGGGCAGTGCAGAACAGGATCTGTGGTCGGCGAATTTCGGTTACGCCGAATATGCCAGTCTCGACGGGTTCCACCAGGTACTGCGCTATCGCGAAACCCTCAGCCATGGCTACACACGCGCCGAATACGACACGTATGCGCTAGCGGTCAAACACGTAGAACTACCGGATGGCTGCACCACGCGAATCGAGTACGACTACCACGCGCTGCAACCGGTGAAAATCATCGATGCCAACGACAACATTCACGAAGCGATCTACGAACCCTCCGGTCAGCCGTTGGCCACCAGTTTTTACGGCACCGAGAACAACAAGCCAGTGGGTTTCAAGCCGCTGAGCGACTTCATACCTGCGCAAGATCGGCGTCCGGCAACGGCGATTGCCAACCCGCCCGCCGCCGTACAAGAAGCCGCGACTACCCTGCGCAAGGATCTGTTCAGCTGGATGGGGCAGACCGCCAACGACACCCGCGCCGCCCGCGCATGGATTGCCCAGGGTTATCTGCTGCCCAGCGGCCACATCCGGGCCAGCGCCCGTCGCCAACTGGCCCAACGCAGTGGCGCCCTGACGCCTGATGAACAGGCATTGCACGAGGCTATCGCAGCGGTGCATCGCGAACCGGTTCACAGCGTCATTCTCAGTGCTGACCGCTACCCCGATGATCCGGTGCAGGCGCAGATCCAGATCAGCAAAGCCTGCGTCGACGGTTTTGGCCGTCCCCTGCAAACCCAGCAACTGGCCGACCCGGGCAAGGCCTATGCGGTGGACGCCGACGGCTCGCTGATCGTCGAGAATGGCCAGTTCAAAGAGGTCGATGCCGACCCGCGCTGGCGGATCAGCGAGCGGGTCGAATACAACAACAAGGGCTTGCCGGTGCGTCAGTTCCGCGCGTTTTTTGCCGATACCCATAGCTACGTCAACGATCAGTCCCTGCGCACACTGGGCAATCACGACCGTATTTTCTATGACACCCAGGGCCGAACAATCCGCGTGGTCAATGCCAAGGGCGATTTTTCCCGAGAGACGTACCACCCTTGGTACCACGCCAGCGAAGACTTCAACGACACCGCTGAACCGGCATCACCCACAAAGGCACCACGGTCATGAATGCCAACGTGCATCGACGCACACCCGCGCTGGCGGCGAGCGATGCGCGTGGTCTGCCGGTGCGGCAGATCGGGTACTTGCGTAGCGCCGCCAATGACACGCCTGAAGCGCTTGTCAGCCGTCAACAGCATGACCTCGCCGGACGCCTGGTCGAGCAATGGGACCCGCGCCTGTCAGCGCCTTGCCAGACCACGGTTTACAGCCTGAGCGGCGCGGTATTGCAGTCCGACAGCGTCGATGCCGGCTGGCGTCTGACGCTACCGGGGCTGGCCGGTGAGCCTTTGCAGCGTTGGGATCAGCGTGACCATCATTGGCGCACGACCTTCGATGAGCAGCTGCGGGTGATCGCGGTCGATGAAAATGGCGAACCCGGTGTTGATGTTTTTGTCTACGCCGACGCCTCGGCAGAGGTGGGGTACAACCAGTGCGGACAGTTGCTGGAACAGAAAGATCGTTCCGGCTCACTGCTGACGGACAGCTTTTCCCTGGCCGCTGAGCCGCTCAGGGAAACCCGCACGTTCCACGATGAGCAAGCATTCACCAGCAAGCAAGTGTTCAGCCCGCTCGACGCGCTGCTGGAACAGACCGACGCCGGCGGGCATCGGCGACGCTCGCTCTACGGCCTGGCCGGGCAACTCAAACAAGCGGATCTACTGATCAAAGACACGTCTGACTGGCAACCGGTGTTGCTGGACGCGCAGTACAACGCCAATGACCAGATCATCGAGCAACTGGCGGGCAATAGAGTCCTCAGTCAGTGGGCATATGACCCGGCGGACGGTCGTTTGCACACCCAGTCCAGCCGCAAGGATGGCGGCGGCAGCCTGCAAGATCTCGAATATTTCTACGACCGCGTCGGCAACATCACCCGCATCGAAGACCACGCCTTTCAACCGCGCTACTTCGCCAATCAACTGATCGACGGGCACCGCGATTTCACTTACGACTCACTCTATCGGCTGACCAGCGCCACCGGTTACGACGACGCTCCGCCCTCGGACATTCCCGGCCTGCCGCAACCGAGCGACCCAGGCAATCGCCTCAACTACAGCCAGACGTATCAGTACGACCATGGCGGCAACCTGATCGAACTGTGTCACGTTCGGGCCGGCAATAATTCCACCCGGCAAATGCGCATCGACCCGAAGAGTAATCGTGGGGTGCGCTGGAATACAGGCGAGCCCGAGCCGGTGTTCGACGATCTGTTCGATCGCCATGGCAATCAACTGACCGTACAACCGGGACAACCGTTGCAATGGAACGCCCGCGATGAACTGGCGGGCGTGACCCTGATCCAGCGCGAGAGCGGCCTCAATGACGCCGAGCACTACCGCTACAGCCAGGGCATGCGCGTGTTCAAACGCCACGAAATCCACACCCCCACGGCCGAACATTTCCATCAGGTGCGCTACCTGCCGGGGCTGGAAATCCGCACCCGCGACAACGGCGAAGCACTGCATGTCATCAGCCTCGGCAACGCCCGCTGCCTGCATTGGGAAGCAAACAAACCTGACGGGATCGACGACGATCAACTGCGCTACAGCCTTGAAGATCACCTCGGTTCCTGTGTGCTGGAACTGGATCAACAGGCGCAACTGATCAGCCAGGAAGGTTATTACCCCTTTGGCGAAACAGCATGGATGCTGGCTCCGTCAGCGATTGAAGTGAGCTACAGGTTCATTCGCTATTCGGGCAAGGAGATGGATGTCAGCGGGTTGTATTACTACGGCGCGCGATATTACGCGCCGTGGTTGCAACGCTGGGTCAGCGCCGATCCGGCGGGGGATGTGGATGGGTTGAACCTGTATGGGTTTGTAGGCAACAATCCAATGAGTTACATCGATACTAGTGGTACGACAAGAACACCATCGCAGCTCAAAGATGTCATCGCCGAAGAATCGAAATTTCTTGCTCATATTCCAGGCGGAATGAGTGAAGTACAGAGTACGTTGGCGGATTTGACCTCTCCTAAAACCTTTCGAATAAAACTTATAAAAAACTTCATCTATCTTGCAGGACGAGCGACTGTAGGTTTCTTCAGCGGTTATGGTACGACCAGTATGCTTCCATCAAGTATGCCAGGAGAACTACAAGGCTTGACCGTAGGCAACGAGACCGCCGACTACGCGAATAGGGCCTACTCAAACATCACATCACAGCTGAACGCATCTATTCTTCCGCGACACTCGGATCTGGATGTGCAATTACTACACGATCAAAGCTCTGGAAAGACCGCCAGCCCCTTGGACAGATACTCTGTAGCGCCAACGACCTGGCAGGAAAGATCTGAAAATATTAGAGCGTTGTTCAGTTTTGGACGTGATTCGGTTGGCGGAGCCCTGATTCCCGGAGTCTCTGAACTCGCTGAGCTTTTCCAACTATCGAAGGACACGACCAAAGCCGAGCAACTACTGAGCAAATTCGAATTAGATGTGTATGACTCAATGCTCGACAGCCTGCGCGAGGGCATTGTCCGTTCATCAGAGGCCATTAACGTCGCGTTCAACGAACTGGGGGTCGAGCAGGTATATACGAACTCTATCAATTACCTGAAAGACCTTGGACAAGGACGGGTCGCCGCTTCGAATTCAAGGATGATTGAACTCTCGGCAATCAGACTTTCAACAGAAAGTGCACTGCGCAGCGTAGACCAAACCAAAGCCGTACTCGCCAGATATCGAGTCTACGCAGCGGAAAAAGCTGTTAAGCGGGCAGCCTGAGGCCATGAGGACGCACATGGACTCATTGCATTCAGGCACCCCGACCCTCCATAGCTGGGATCCGCGCAAGCTGCCGGTCAGAACAGTGGGTTACTTGCGCACTGTGACCAATGATGCATCCACTGCCCTGGTTTCCCGTCAACATCATGACCCAGCAGGATGGTTGGTCGAGCAATGGGATCCGCGTCTGTCTGTCCCGTGTCTGACCACGGCTTATCGTCTGGACGGCGAGGCATTGAAGATCGAAAGCGTCGACGCCGGCTGGCGCCTCAATTTGCCGGGGCTGGCCGGTGAGCCGTTGCAACGCTGGGACGCGCGCGATGCACATTGGCGCACGACCTTCGATGAGCAACTGCGGGTCGTCGCAGTCGCGGAAAACGACGAAGCCGAGGTGGATGTTTTCACCTACGCCGATGCCAAGGCTGACGCGGGGCACAATCAGCGCGGCCATCTGCTGGAACAGCAAGACCGTTCGGGTTTATTGCGCACCGAAAGCTTCGCCCTCACCGGCCAGCCGCTGACAGAAACCCGCACCTTTAGCGATGGCCAGGCGTTCACCAGCCAGCGGCGATTCAGCCCGCTCGGCGCGGTGCTGGAGCAAACCGACGCCGGCGGTCATCGACAACAGTCGCGCTACGGTCTGGCCGGGCAGCTCAAGCAAACGCACCTGCAAATCAACGGCAAGAGCGACTGGCTGCCGGTGCTGCTGGATGCGCAGTACAACGCCGCCGATCAGATCATCGAACAACTCGCCGGCAATCAGCTACGCAGTCAGTGGACCTACGCCCCGGCGGACGGCCGTTTGCACACCCAGTCCAGTCGCAAGGACAGTGGCGCTGTCCTGCAGGATTTCGAGTATTTTTACGACCCTGTCGGCAACATCACCCGCATCGAAGACCACGCCTTTCAACCGCGATACTTCGCCAACCAGCTTATCGACGGCCATCGCGATTTCACTTACGACTCACTCTATCGGCTGACCAGCGCCACCGGCTACGACGACGCCCCGCCCTCGGACATTCCCGGCCTGCCGCAACCGAGCGACCCAAGCAATCGCCTCAACTACAGCCAGACGTATCGGTACGACAACGGCGGTAATCTGATCGAACTGCGTCACGTACGAAACGGCAATCCATTTACTCGACAGATGTGCATCGACCCGAACAGCAACCGCGGCGTGCGCTGGAAAACCGGCGACGATCTGCCGGACTTTGACAGGTTGTTTGATCGCCACGGCAATCAACTGGAACTCAAGCAAGGGCCGACGTTGCACTGGAACGCGCGCGATGAGCTGGAAAGCGTGCCGCTGGTGACTCGAAAAAACAGCAACAACGACGCCGAGCATTACCATTACAGCCAGGGCCAGCGCGTCTTCAAATGCCATGAATGGTTTACCGACACGACCCGTCACTTTCATCAGGTGCGTTACCTGCCCGGCCTGGAAATCCGCACCAAAGACAACGGCGAAGAACTGCACGTCATCATCCTTGGCAATGCAAGTTGCCTGCACTGGGTCAGCGCAAACCCCGACAGTATCGAAAACACTCAACTGCGCTATAGCCTGAAAGATCACCTCGGTTCCTGTGTCATCGAGCTCGATCAACAGGCAGACGTGATCAGCGAGGAAGGCTATTACCCCTTCGGCGAAACAGCGTGGATGGCCGCACGACACGAAGTCGAAGTGCGCTATAAATTCATCCGTTATTCGAGCAAGGAGATGGATGTCAGTGGCTTGTACTACTACGGCGAGCGCTACTACGCGCCGTGGTTACAGCGCTGGATAAGCGCCGACCCGAATGGCGACGTAGACGGCCTGAACCTGTACGCCATGGTTGGCAACAATCCACTCCTGTACGTCGACAGGACCGGCGGCAAAAGAGCCGTATTCGAATTGCTTGGCGACTTTCTCGGGATGCTGGACAAGGCTCAGACAGCGGCGAACCAGATACATAATCTGGCGACTGAATTCGACGGGCTTGTTCCGGAAAACGCCGACATCAACGAGCTGCGTGCAAGTATGACTTTCGGCAAATTCCTCAAGTCAAAACACGGCATCAAATCGGTCCTCAAGGGGGTCGCTGCGGGAGGTACGGTAGTCGGGCTCTTGGGCAGCGTCGTACCGGGTGCCGGAAATGCCATCGGCCTGGCAGTCGGTGCGGTTGTCGGAGCGGTGGCGATGCCTTTGTTACGCTACCACTTCTTCAAGAAAGGTTTGAAGTTGGCGCAAACGCTACACACCCAGGAACTCAAGGACGGCCTGAACACACTCGGCGAGACTGTTTCAAACGGGGTCGAAACAGTAAAGGATCTGGTCAATGGCGGCTTCGCCCTGATCGACGGCATCAAAACCTTCACCAATAACCTCAACGCCTACTCTGAGGATATTCAGCAAAGGTTCTACAAACAGTTGGACTCACTGGATGACGAAAAACAACGTCAAGTCATGAAGCTGGCAAGGACTGGAGTCGACCCGTTCGATGCCATCGACAGGATAAAGGAAACAGCTCAGACAGTACTCGACGTGCGTAGCGAAGCCGAAGGGGTTACCGAACGTCTGCAGCAACTGGAACAATCAATCGCAGAAGAACCGAGACCCAGACCGGTCCCGAAACCACGGCTGAATCTTCAGCGTCGACGTCAAATACAGGAAACGTCCGTATGACCAATGTGGCCCGCGCGAACAGCACGCCGGGCTAGCTCGGCGCATGCTATCGTGCCCGCCCGACCTGCCACCCGTTCGCCCAGCATGCTGCCGACTTCCCGTACCCTGCGTCTGTCGTTGTATACCCTGCTGATCATCGCCGGCGCGGCACTTGCCGCCACGCTTGCGATCCGCCACGCCGAACGTCAGGCGCTGGAGGAGGACGCCGCCCGCGCCAACCAGCAACTGGCGTTGTACGCCAACTCTCTGCACACCCTGATCGATCGCTACCGCGCCCTGCCGGCGGTGCTCGCGCTGGACCCGCAATTGCGCTCGGCGCTGGCCGGGCCGGTCGCTGCCGACGAACAGGCGGCGCTGAATCTCAAGCTGGAAAAGATCAACGGCGCGGCGCAATCCTCGACCCTCGAACTGCTCGACCACACCGGCCTCGCCGTGGCGGCGAGCAACTGGCGTCTGCCGAGCAGTTACGTCGGCCACAATTACGGTTTCCGTCCCTACTTCAGCCAGACCCGCACCCAGGGCACCGGGCGTTTTTATGCGGTGGGCGTGACCAGCGGAATTCCCGGCTACTTCCTCTCCAGCGCGGTACTTGGCGATAACGACGAGTTCCTCGGTGCGATGGTGGTCAAGCTGGAATTCCCGGAACTGGAACGCGAGTGGAGCCAGGGCAATGACACGCTACTGGTCAGCGATGCGCGCGGGATCATCTTCATCGCCAATCAGCCCGGCTGGCGTTATCGCGCGCTGCGGCCGTTGGGCGCCCGCGACATGGATGAGATCAAAGCCACCCGCCAGTACGACAAACAATCACTGCTGCCGTTGACCCATTTGTCGCTGCGCCGCTTCGATGACAACAGCGATCTGCGCCGTGTCGAAGGCCCCGAGGGCACAGCGGATTATCTATGGGAATCGCTGCCCCTGAGCGCCGAAGGCTGGACCCTGCACCTGTTGCGCCATCCGCAAGTGGCCTTCGAAGACCTGCGCAACGCCGGGCTGGCTGCCGCCGGTGTATGGCTGGCATTGGTGTTTCTGTTGTTGTTTCTCAACCAGCGCTGGCGCCTGTCGAAAATCCGCCAGCGCAACCGCGAAGAGCTTGAACAGTTGGTGGAAGAACGCACCCGTGATTTGCGCACCGCGCAGGACGGTCTGGTGCAATCGGCCAAACTCGCCGCGCTCGGTCAGATGTCCGCCGCGCTGGCCCATGAAATCAACCAGCCGCTGACCGCTCAGCGCATGCAACTGGCGACCCTGCGCCTGCTGCTCGACCACGGTCGTGTCGACGATGCCTATAAAGCGTTGAAACCGGTGGACGAAATGCTCACGCGCATGGCCGCCCTCACCGGCCACCTCAAGACCTTCGCACGCAAAAGTCCCAGCGGCTTGCGCGAGCGGCTGGACCTGGCGACGGTGGTCGATCAGTCGTTGCAGCTGCTCGATGCGCGACTGCGCGACGAACAGGTCAGTCTGGTGCTGCACCTGGCCCGTCCGGCGTGGGTGCGCGGTGATGCGATTCGACTTGAACAGGTACTGATCAACCTGCTGCGCAACGCCCTTGATGCGATGCAGGGCAAAGCGTGCAAGCGTCTGGAAATCCGTGTGGAAGCCGATGAGCAACTATGGCGTCTGAGCGTCAGCGACAATGGCGGCGGGATTGCCGAAGACCATTTGGGCCAAGTGTTCGATCCGTTCTTCACCACCAAACCGGTGGGTGACGGCCTGGGCCTCGGTTTGGCGGTATCCTTCGCTATCGTGCATGAATCCGGCGGACGTCTGAGCGCCGAGAATGGCGACAGCGGCGCAGTGTTCAGCCTGACTTTGCCGATCGATCTGGAGGCACACATCTGATGCTCAATTCGGTAATGGTGGTCGATGACGAAAGCAGCATTCGCAGTGCCGTCGAGCAGTGGCTGAGCCTGTCCGGGTTCGAAGTTCAACTGTTCAGCCGCGCCGAAGACTGCCTCGCTGCCCTGCCCGCGCACTTTGCCGGGGTGATCCTCAGCGACGTGCGCATGCCCGGCATGGGCGGCCTGGCGTTATTGGCCGAAGTGCAGAAACGCGATGCCGATCTGCCGGTGATTCTGCTCACCGGCCATGGCGACGTACCGATGGCGGTCGAGGCGATGCGCGACGGCGCCTACGACTTTCTGGAAAAACCGTTCAGCCCGGAAACCCTGCTCGGCAGCTTGCGCCGGGCGCTGGACAAACGTCGTCTGATTCTGGAAAACCGCGCCCTGCACGAGCAAGCTGATAACCGAGCAAAGCTCGACGCGACGTTGCTCGGCGTGTCCCGTGGTTTGCAGACGTTGCGTCGGCAAGTGCTGGACCTGGCGGCGTTGCCGGTCAATGTGTTGATCCGTGGCGAAACCGGCAGTGGCAAGGAGTTGGTCGCGCGTTGCCTGCATGATTTCGGCCCGCGCGCGGCCAAGCCGTTCGTGGCGCTGAACTGCGCGGCGATTCCTGAGCAGTTGTTCGAGGCCGAGTTGTTCGGTCATGAAAGCGGCGCGTTTACCGGCGCCTCGGGCAAGCGCATCGGCAAACTCGAATACGCCGATGGCGGAACCTTGTTTCTGGATGAAATCGAAAGCATGCCGCTGGCGCAACAGGTCAAACTGCTGCGCGTGCTGCAGGAGCAGAAGCTTGAACGGCTGGGTTCGAACCAGAGCATTCGTGTCGACCTGCGGATTGTAGCGGCGACTAAACCGGATCTGCTCGACGAGGCTCGGGCCGGACGTTTTCGCGAGGATCTTGCCTATCGCCTCAACGTCGCCGAACTGCGTTTGCCGCCATTGCGCGATCGCCGCGAAGACATTCCGTTGTTGTTCGACACCTTCGCCCACAATGCCGCTGAACGCTTGGGGCGTTCGTTTCCACCCTTGAGTGGCGCGCAATTGAGCCATCTGCTCAGCCACGACTGGCCGGGCAACGTGCGCGAACTGGCGAACGTTGCCGAACGTCAGGTGCTGGGGCTGGATGAGCCGGCGCCGGGGATCGATCCGGGGCAATCGTTGGCGGCGCAGCAGGAGGCGTTCGAGGCGCAGTGTTTGCGTGCGGCATTGACTCGGCACAAGGGTGATGTGAAAGCGGTGCTTGAAGAGTTGCAACTGCCGCGTCGTACGTTCAATGAAAAGCTGCAGCGGCATGGGTTGAGTCGGGAGATGTTTCTGGCTGAGTGAGGCTGACTCGGGATTTTTGGGTGTGGCTGAAATCCATCCCCCTCACCCCAGCCCTCTCCCCAAGGGGGCGAGGGGGAAGGGAGCCGATCTTCATGCTTTTCGAAACCTGAGTTCGACTCGGTATCTCAGGTCGGCGTAACTATCAAAAGCACCTCGGTCAGTCCCCTCTCCCCCTGGGAGAGGGCTAGGGTGAGGGGCTTTTGATCTTCGCCCCAATAAGCGGAAATCCGCTCATCAAACCAAATCCTTCGGCGATATCCCGCTCAGCCGCGCCTGATACCCCCTCTAAACCGGCCCTCCCCCCGTTGGCACACCTCCTGCTATAGCCCTCGCAGGCTGCGTTCCAACGCGCTCCACAAAAACAATTAAACGAAGGATCCTTCAATGGATAACTCCAACGCCCTGCCACTTGGGTCGGCTGCCGTGCCCGCCAAAGAAAGAACCACCGCCAGCCGGATCAAATCGATCTTCAGCGGTTCCGTCGGCAACATGGTCGAGTGGTACGACTGGTACGTGTATGCCGCCTTCTCCCTGTATTTCGCGAAAACCTTCTTCCCCGCCGGTTCCACCACCGCCCAACTGATGAACACCGCCGCGATTTTCGCCGTCGGCTTTCTGATGCGCCCGATCGGTGGCTGGCTGATGGGCATGTACGCCGACAAGGTCGGACGTAAAAAAGCCCTGATGGCCTCGGTCTACCTGATGTGCTTCGGCTCGTTGCTGATCGCCCTCAGCCCGAACTACGAAACCATCGGCATCGGTGCGCCGATCCTGCTGGTGTTCGCGCGACTGCTGCAAGGCCTGTCGGTCGGTGGCGAATACGGCACCTCGGCGACCTATCTCTCGGAGATGGCGACCAAGGAACGTCGCGGCTTCTTCTCCAGCTTCCAGTACGTGACCCTGATCTCCGGCCAGCTCATCGCGCTCGGCGTGCTGATCGTGCTGCAGAACGTGCTGACCACTGAACAGCTGTACGCGTGGGGCTGGCGTATTCCGTTCGCCATCGGCGCGCTGTGTGCGGTCGTGGCGCTGTACCTGCGTCGCGGCATGGAAGAAACCGAGTCGTTCACCAAGAAAGAGAAGTCCAAGGAAAGCGCCATGCGCACCTTGATGCGCCACCCCAAAGAGCTGTTGACCGTGGTCGGCCTGACCATGGGCGGCACCCTGGCGTTCTACACCTACACCACCTACATGCAGAAGTACCTGGTGAACACTGTCGGCATGAGCATCTCCGACTCGACCACCATTTCTGCCGCCACGCTGTTCCTGTTCATGTGCCTGCAACCGATCATCGGCGGCCTCTCGGACAAGATCGGCCGTCGTCCGATCCTGATCGCCTTCGGCGTGCTGGGGACGATCTTCACCGTGCCGATCCTGATGACCCTGCACACGATTCAGACCTGGTGGGGCGCGTTCTTCCTGATCATGGCAGCGCTGATCATCGTCAGCGGCTACACCTCGATCAACGCCGTGGTGAAAGCCGAACTGTTCCCGACCGAAATCCGCGCGCTGGGCGTCGGCCTGCCGTACGCACTGACCGTGTCGATCTTCGGCGGCACCGCCGAATACATCGCGCTGTGGTTCAAGAGCATCGGAATGGAAACCGGTTACTACTGGTATGTGACGGCGTGCATCGCGGTGTCGTTGTTGGTGTATGTGACCATGAAGGACACCCAGAAGCATTCGCGTATCGTCACTGACTGATCGGGTTTTCACAGCCACTGCAACGGTGGCTGTTCTGGCCCCATCGCTGGCAAGCCAGCTCCCACAAGTTTCGCGTCGTACACAAGGTCTGTGAACGGTGCTGTCATTGTGGGAGCTGGCTTGCCAGCGATTGGGGCGACCCGGTATCAGGTCATTTCGGCAACCTGCGGTTTGCCATAGCGCTTCTGCGCATAAGACGCGCCGACAATCATCACCAGCAAAATCCCCGCCAGCACCGCAGAAGAACCGATGGTGCCAAAGTCCAGCCCACCCTTCTCATGGGGTTTGGTCATCAAGTCACCCAAGGTCGCGCCGAATGGCCGGGTCAGCACGAACGCCACCCAGAACAACACCACCGTGGAAATCCTGGTGAAGTATTTCAGCAGCACGACTGCCGCGATGGTCGAGCCAATCAGCAGCGCGCCACCGGCAAAACCCAGCCCTGAATCGTCAGCCAGGTAATCGCCCAGCGCGGTGCCGAGGGTGTTGGAAAACAGAATCGCCATCCAGTAGAACATCTCGCCACGGAAGGTCTGCACCTTGCTGACGTTGAGCGAATCACCGCTCAGGCGCCACGCGGCGAAGATCGCCAGCAGAATGGCGATAAGGATCATCGAGCCAGTGGCGTAACCCAGTCCGAGGGTGCGATCCATGAAGTCCGACATGGTCGTGCCGGCGGTGCTGGTCGACAGGATCACCAGCCAGTACAGCAATGGCTTGTAAGTCTTGGCCATCAACTGGGTGATCAGCGTCATCACGAACACACTGATCAGGATCAACGAGCTCATGGCGTAACCGACGTTGAGGGTCATCGACAGCAAATCCCCCGCGGTTTCCCCCAGGGTCGTCGCGCAGATTTTCATGACCCAGAAGGCCAAAGTGATTTGAGGAAGTTTATTCATCGCGAGGAAAGCTCCAGTGTGTGACGGCCGGTTCTTGGTTTTCTGGCCACGGGCAGACTGGCGTTGCAACGGTGAAAAAGCGGTCGGTAAAGTATGAAAAATCTGTCACACGGCGCAAAACAGCGATTAATCGCTAATTAATGCTGCCCCTGCATTCTGCAATCACCTGATCGATGACCTGCGCGACGCTCGCTCCGACGACGAAAGCGAATTGAATGCGTCGCCCTTAACATCAAGTTAATCGATAGTTTTTAGCATTAATTTGCGCTTTTTAATCAATTTAGTTGGCGTAGCATTAAACCCATGCAAGACACACCGCCAACGAATCTGGAGCAACCGACATGAAAACCAAACTGATCCTCGCCCTGGCCCTGTCCGTACTGGCTGCCAATACCTTCGCTGCCGACGGCTCGGATCGCACCAAATCCGCCGACTTCATCAGCGGCGCCAGCGCCGCCATCGAAACCAGCCACACCGGTACTTACGCTGCTGATGGTTTTGATAAAACCAACATTGGTAAAGCCGTGGCTGCTGATGGTTTCGATAAAACCAACCTGGGTAAAACCGTCGCTGCTGACGGCTTCGACAAGACCGGTACCGCCGCTGCCATCAGCTAAATATCAGCAGTCCTCCCACAGCCCGGCTTCGGCCGGGCTTGGTTATTTCTGGGGCATGACATTTTTTATAAAACCGACACAAAACCCTGTGGGAGCTGGCTTGCCAGCGATGACATTTTGTCATTCAAAGTCATTGTCGACTGACAGGCCGCCATCGCTGGCAAGCCAGCTCCCACAGGTTTTCCATTGGATGGAATATCAGTGACTGACTGGAAATTGTTTGACGGCACTTGCACTATTGCCCACTGACTCATGCCCTCCAGGAACTTCAGACATGCCCGATGACATCCATTTCTACGAACCCGCCAACGGCCACGGTCTGCCCCACGATCCGTTCAACGCCATCGTCGGCCCGCGCCCGATCGGCTGGATTTCTTCGCAGGATGCCAACGGCCAGCTCAACCTGGCGCCGTACAGCTTCTTCAACGCCTTCAACTACATTCCGCCGATCATTGGTTTCTCCAGCGTCGGGCGCAAAGACAGCCTGAACAACATCGAGCAGACCGGCGAATTCGCCTGGAACCTCGCCACTCGCCCGCTGGCCGAGCAGATGAACCAGAGCTGCGCGATGGTCGCGCCTGAGGTCAACGAGTTTGAGTTGGCTGGATTGACGACGGTGGCGTCAAAAGTGATTTCGGTGCCACGGGTGGCCGAAAGCCCGGTGTCCTTCGAGTGCAAGGTCACGCAGATCATCCAGTTGCAGCGCGCCGATGGTGAAACCGTGCCGAGCTGGCTGGTCCTCGGCGAAGTGGTCGCCGTGCATATCGCCAAGTGGCTGTTGAAGGACGGCATCTACGACACCGCCGCGGCAGAACCGATTCTGCGCGGCGGCGGGCCGGCGGATTACTTCCAGCTGGGGCCTGAGGCCCTGTTCAAGATGTGGCGTCCGGGCGCAAACAAGTAACGCGTTACCAGATCAACTCGGCGTCATCAGTGACACCTTTGAGGTTATCCAGCTCGTTGATGGCAGCCTCGTCGGCAGCGATGGCGCCGGGGAAGACCTGATCATTCAGCAGTTTGTGAAAGCGTGGTGCACCGCCATCGACCAAAGCCTTGACCGCGATTGCCGCGTGATAGCCCTTGTTGCCGCCCAACTCGACGGGAACGACTGCGGAAACTGCTTCGAAGTGTTCGAACTCTTTACGTGCCATGTCACACATCCCGGCTCAGACAAATTAAGCCGGACATTAAACCCTCAACCGACGAGTTTGTGTACCGGCGCCGGGCATTGACCGAGGGCTTGTGCCGCCGACACGTCCTTGAACGTGTGGAAGTCGAGGCTGTTGACCACCAATTCCTGCACCAGCTCGACGAAGATTTCCATCGACGGGCTGTTGAAATAGTTGGTCATCATTTGCTGGCTGCTCCAGAAGCCAGAGACCAGCCACAACTCGGCATCACACTGCGAATGCTGCAGGGCAAAGCTCAGGCAACCGGGGGCGGCGCGGGACGGCTCGATCAACGCACTCAGGCGTACACCGAGTTCCGCCGAACGCCCGGCGAGCGCTCGAACGAAGGCCATATGACTGACGGGAATCTGCTTGGACATGTTCAACCCTCCCAGGGAGTCGCGTGGCAGCCGGGGGACGGGCTGCGACAGGATTAAAGGTTAAGGGCCGCACACACTGCGCCGTTAGTCGATTCCTGCCGCCGCGTTGCACAATCCTGCGAGACTGCACCCAAGACCTGTAACAACCTGTAAACCTGTGCAACACGTCTGTCATACGCGTTTTGTGTAGGAGTTGCCGAAGGCTGCGATCTTTTGATTTTGCTTTAAATATCAACAGATCGCAGCCTTCGGCAGCTCCTACAGGGTTGAATCGCGACAGGCGCGGAAACACCCCGGGGCAGAATCAGGCAAGCATTTCGCAGGATGTGTCTACCGCTCGCGCTTGCACAAACATATGCTCTGCTCCATTCCACCTCCCCTGCCGAGGATGCCGTGCATGACGTCATTCGATCGTTTTCAAGCCGAACCCACCGCTGACATGGAAAAACAGCGGGCGGAACTGGCGGCGATCATCCGCCGCAACACCACCGACGATGGCAGCTACGAGACCGCCATTGGTTCGCTGTTCATGTCGCGTCACACCCGATCCCACGACTTCGCCCCGGTGCTCGCGCAACCGGCGCTGTGCATCATGGCGCAGGGACGCAAAGAGGTGCGGCTGGCCGATGAGTACTTCAATTACGACCCGCTGAATTACCTGGTGGTGTCGGTTTCGATGCCGTTGAGCGGGCGCGTGGTTAACGTTTCGCCGGAAGAACCGATCCTCGCCGTGCGCCTGGATATCGACCCGACAGAAATCACCGCACTGATCGCCGACGCCGGCCCCATGGGCGTGCCGACCCGTCCGACCGGGCGTGGTTTGTATGTAGAGCAGATCGACAGTTCGATGCTCGATGCCGTGCTGCGTCTGGCACGTTTGCTCGATGCGCCGAAAGACATCGCCATGCTCGCACCGCTGATTCGCCGGGAGATTCTTTATCGCCTGCTGCGCAGTCCGCAGGGACATCGCTTGTATGAAATTGCAATTGCCAACAGTCAGAGCCATCGCATCAGCCAGGCGATCAAATGGCTTAACGGCAACTTTGAACAGCCGCTGCGCATTGATGATCTGGCCAAGGAAGTGAACCTCAGCGTCTCGACTCTGCATCACCGGTTCAAGGCGATGACGGCGATGAGTCCGTTGCAGTATCAGAAGCAGTTGCGTTTGCAGGAAGCGCGGCGCTTGATGTTGGCGGAGGGGCTGGAGGCTTCGGCAGCGGGGTATCGCGTGGGGTATGAAAGTCCGTCGCAGTTCAGCCGCGAGTACAGCCGCCTGTTTGGCGCGCCGCCGTTGCGGGATCTGGCGCGGTTGCGGCTTTCGGTGTGACCTTTTCGAAGCCCCTCACCCTAGCCCTCTCCCAGAGGGAGAGGGGACTGATTGGGGGATATTGAAGAGGTACACCGACCTGAAAGTGCTTTACCGAATCCATAATCGACTCGGTCTCTCAGGTCGATGGATAGCGCCAGACACTTCGGTCTGCTCCCTCTCCCTCCGGGAGAGGGCTGGGGTGAGGGGCGATTTGGAGTCAGCCCCCAATCTAAGCCCCCAACACCCGACAAGCCTCCGCCGGCAACGTCACCGACACCGGATGCCCGATCCCCAATCCGATCCCCTGACACGGCGTACTCAACGCCGTAAACGTCACGCCGGAACACTCCACCGTGGTCTCGATGGTCGCGCCGATATCGCGCACAAACGTCACTTTGCCAAGCAACCGATTCCCCGCCGTCGCTTGCGGTGCCGACAGTTGCAGGTCTTCCGGGCGAATCAGCATTTTCACTTTCTGCCCGACGACAATGCTGCTGCAGATCGGCACTTGCAGCGCATCACCACCCGGCAGGCTGACCTTGCCGTCGCCCAGTGCCGTGGCCGGAAAGATGTTGCCCGAACCAATGAAGTCAGCGACAAACTCGTTGGCCGGATGCCGATAGATTTCGATCGGCGTACCGATCTGCTGCACCTTGTGCTCGCCCAGCACCACGACGATGTCGGCCATGGTCATCGCTTCGCGCTGGTCGTGGGTGACCATGATCGTGGTGATATTCAAGCGCTGTTGCAGTTGGCGAATTTCCACCTGCATCGACTCACGCAGCTTGGCGTCGAGCGCCGACAGCGGCTCATCGAGCAGGAGGATTTTCGGGTGCGAGGCAATCGCCCGGGCAATTGCCACGCGCTGGCGCTGGCCGCCGGAGAGTTTTGCCACCGGGCGATCGATCATCGCCTGCAACTGGATCAGCTCCAGCAATTCCACCACCCGTTTCTGCTGATCAGCCTTGCTGACGCCGCGCAACTTCAGCGGGTAGGCGATGTTCTCGCCGACGGTCATGTGTGGGAACAGCGCCAGCGACTGAAAGACCATGCCGAAGTTGCGCAGGTGCGCCGGGGTCTGGCCGATGTCTTCGCCGTCCAGACGAATCTCGCCACCGCTGAGGGTTTCCAGCCCGGCGATCATCCGCAGCAAAGTGGTTTTGCCGCAGCCGGAGGGGCCGAGGAAACACACCAGTTTGCCCTCCGGCAAATGCAGGTTGACGTCTTGTACCGCGCACGCCGAGCCGTAGAATTTCTCGACGTTTTCCAGAATCAGACCAGTCATGTTGCACCTCAAATCAAAAGGAAACGCCACCCTCGCCCACCAGCTTCTCCAGCGCCCAGATCAGGACGAAGTCGATCAGCACGATCAGCACGGCAAACGAGAACACGGTAGGGTCGAGCGATGACACGGTGCGGCTGTACATCCAGATCGGCACGGTCATGACGTCGATGGTGTAGAGAAAATAGGTCACGGTGAATTCGTTGAACGAGACGATGAACGCCAGCAGCATGCCCGCCAGAATCCCCGACTTCATCAACGGCACCACCACATCGACAATCGCGCGCAGCGGCGAGGCACCAAGCATCCGTGCTGCTTCCTCGACTTCACTGCCGATGGAAAGCATCGCCGCGGTGCAGTTCTTCACCACAAACGGCAAGGCCAGAATCACGTGGGCAATCACCAGCCGCGAGGTGGTCATGTGGAACGGCAGGCTGTCGAACACCAACAACAACGCCAGGCCCAACACCACCATCGGAAACACCAGCGGCAGCGACATCAGTTGCAGCGCCACGGCTTTGCCACGGAACTCGCAGCGGGTCAGCGCATAAGCGGCGGGCACCGCAATCAGCGTGGCAAAAACCATGGTCAGGCACGATACCAACAGACTGGTGGCCATCGCCTGGCCGAGGCTGAGCACGTCGCTGGCATCCGGCGACACGAAGGTGTGCCAGGCCGCTTTGTACCATTGCAGGCTGTAGCTGCTCGGCGGGAAGTCGAGGTTCGACGCGCCGCTGAACGACATGACGATCATGGTCAGGATCGGCAACACCGCCAGCAGTAAAATGAAGCCGGAGAGGATGCCGGCGAATTTGCCGGTTTCGCCGGGCAACAGCGCCATGCGCTTGTTGGTCAGGGCACTCATTGCGAAGCCTCCAGCAGACGCCGACGACGGCCAGTGATGTATTCAGAGAGCGTCATGATCGCCAGCGTGGTGACAATCAGCACCACCCCGGCAGCAGACGCGGCAGGCCAGTTCATCAGCGGCGCGATCTGGTCATGCACCATCACCGCGAGCATCGGCACGCGCCGGCCACCGAGCAGCAACGGCACCACGAAGCTGCTGGCGTTGTAGGCGAACACCAACGTTGCGCCGGTGATGATCCCGGGCAAACTCATCGGCAACACCACTTGGCGGAACACCTGAAAACGGCTGGCGCCGAGGGTCGCCGCAGCCTCTTCGTAGGTGCGGGCGACACCGCGCATGGCGCTGGCGATCGGCAGCACGGCGAGCGGAAACGCTGTTTGCACCAAGCCCATCAGGACGCCGTTCTGGTTGTACAGCAACATGATCGGCCGCTTGATCAGGCCGAGGCCCATCAGCGCCTGATTGAGCATGCCGGCGGGGCCGAGAATCACCAGCCAGCCGTAGCTTTGCAGCAGCAGATTGACCAGCAACGGCAGCAGCACCGCAGCGAGAAAAATCCGCCGCAGGAACGGCGAGGTCAGCCGCGACATGGTGTACGCCACCGGGATCGCCAGCACCACGGCAATCACCGCGCTGATCAGCGCCAAACGCAGGGTCAGCAGCAAGGACTTCAGGTAATAGGGTTCGAGCAACTGGGCGTAGCTGGCCAGGCTGAAACCTGTCCACTCGGCGCCTTTGGTGCCGACGCTCATGCGCAGCACCAGCAGGCTGGCGGCAATCAGCACGCCGAGAAACAGCATCGACGGCGTGAGGAAAAGCCACGCCCGCGCGGTCGGAGAAACGCCGCGCGCCGCGCGCACGCCAGCGACACCGACCGGTTGGGTCAGGGATTGATGTTCCATAGCAATGATCTCGTCAATGGAAAAACAACTGACAAACACAACTCTCCAAACCACCGAGCCCCTGTGGGAGCTGGCTTGCCAGCGATAGCAATCTGTCAGTGACATCATTGTCGACAGGTAGGCCGTCATCGCTGGCAAGCCAGCTCCCACAAGGGTTTTTTGGTGTTTTGAAGGTTTGTGTTCGGCTCAGGAAGAAAAAATTTCCGTATAGCGACGAATCCATTGGTCATGCACGGTGGCCAGGAAGGCGTTGTCGTGCATGATCGCCTTCTCGGCAATCTGCTCCGGCGTGAGGATGAACGGGCTCTTGCGCGCTTCGGCGGAGATGATCGCCTTGGCGTTGACCGGGCCGTTGAAGATGTCCTCGGCCATCTTGCCCTGCACCAGCGGATCGAGGGAGTGGTCGATAAACGCGTAGGCCAGATCGGTATCGCCCGGACGATTCTTCGGCATCACCGAGAGCATCAGGTCGGTGTAGAACCCTTCCTTCATGCCGAAGGTAGCGCCGAGGCCATAGTTCGGATCGCGAATCTGCTTGGGGAAAAATGCCGGTGCATAGAGGCCGCCCATGTCCAGCGAACCGGTGCGGAACAACTCGGCAATCTGGTTCGGATTTTCACCCAACGTCACCACGCGATCCTTGAGTTCGGCGAGTTTCTTGAAGCCTGGCTCGATGTTGTGTTCGTCACCGCCGGCCAGTTTCGCGGCGATGATGATCAGGTCCATTGCTTCGGTCCAGTTCGGCGGCGGCAGGAAAATATTCGGCGCCAGATCGGCGTCCCACAGCGCGGCGTAACTGCTCGGTGCCTCTTTCTGCGTGCGGGTGCTGTAGACCAGACTGTTGCACCACAACAGGTAACCGATACCGTGGCCATTGGCGCCAGTGCGGTATTTTTCCGGGACGTCGACCAGGTTGGGAATGCGGTTGAGGTCGGGTTTTTCCAGCAATCCGGCGGCGGCCAGACCTTCGGCGCCGACACCCGCCAGGGTGATGATGTCGTACTGCGGACGGTCACCACCGGCCTTGAGTTTGGCGACCATTTCCGAGGTGCTGCCGGTGCGGTCAGCGATGACTTTGGCGCCGGTCTTGGCTTCGAACGTGGCGGCGATGTTGCGCAGTGCGGCGAGGCCGGTGTCATCCGACCAGGTCAGCAAGCGCAGGGTCTTGCCGGCGAACCGCGTGTCGCTGGCACTCGCCCGGATGAAGGGCATGCTCAGGGCGGCCGCCGCCACCGAGGCGACGCCGACGGTTTTAATGAATTGACGCCTGTTCAGATCGTGCTCGCCCATGACGGACTCCCTTTGTTCTTTTAAGTATGAGGTTGGTCGCAACCGTTGCATCCGCGCGGCCGGATCCGCGCCAAGCCCCGTTTTACAAGGGCTTGAGCGCTGCCGACGGGTTCATCCTGAGGTCGTGCAAAACACCTGACTATCGATAAAAACTCATTGAAGCCATGACGCCGACGCATGCCTCGTTGCGAGGCATGCGCTGACCTTTTTCGGGCGTTCAGAGCGCCCGGATCACGTGTTTGATTTCCTGAAATGCGGCCAGGCCCCACGGCCCCAATTCGCGGCCGATGCTGCTCTGCTTGTAACCGCCCCACGCGGTTTGCGGGAAGATCACTTGCGGCGCGTTGAGCCACACCAGCCCCGCCTGCAGGGCGTTGGCGACTCGGTCGGCCGTTTCGGCGTTACGCGTCACCACACTGGCGACGAGGCCGAACTGGCTGTCGTTGGCCAAGGCGATTGCTTCGGCTTCGCTGCTGAAACGGCGCACGCACAGCACCGGGCCGAAAATCTCTTCGCACCACAGCGCACTGTCCAGGGGCACGTCGGTGAACACCGTCGGCTGCAAAAAATAGCCGCGCGGCAAATCCGCCGGACGATTGCCGCCACAAAGCAGCTTCGCCCCAGCGCTCAGACCGCGATCGATGTGCCCGAGCACACGCTGGTATTGCGCCTGATTGACCAGTGCGCCCATCTCCACGTCCGGGTCGAACGGATCCGCCACGCGAATTGCTTGCGCACGCTTTTGCAAACGCTCGAGGAATTCATCCGCCAGTTCATCGGCCACCAGTACGCGACTGGTGGCCGAGCACATCTGGCCGGCGTTGAAGAAACCGCCACCGCAGGCCAACTCGACCGCCAGCTCCAGATCGGCATCGTCCAGCACCAGCAGCGAGGATTTGCCGCCCAGTTCCAGGCTCACGCCCTTCACCGTTTCAGCAGCGCGCTGCATCACTTGGACACCGACGGCGTTGCTGCCAGTGAACGAGATCTTGGCAATACGCGGATCCGCCGACAGCGGCGCGCCCACCGCCAGACCGGTGCCGCAGACGACGTTGAACACACCGTTGGGCAGGCCGGCTTCGGCGATGATCGCCGCCAGCTCCAGCTCTGGCAGCGGCGTGACTTCCGACGGCTTCAGCACCACGCAGCACCCTGCGGCCAGCGCCGGGGCGAGTTTCCACGCGGTGGTGACCATCGGGAAATTCCACGGCACGATCAGCCCGACCACACCGCACGGCTCGCGGCGCAGGCGTGCGCTGAAATCATCGCTGGGCAGCAGCACGTTGCTGTCCTGCTTCGCGTCGAGGCCTTCGGCGAGTTCGGCGTAATACTCGAACGTGGCGATCACGTCGTCGACGTCGATGGCCGCTTCGAACTGCGGTTTGCCGTTGTTGCTCGATTGCAGGTTCATCAAATGATCGCGACCGTTGCGCACGCCATCGGCGATATTGCGCAGGATCGCGCCGCGTTCGGCACCGCTGGTTTGCGACCAGTCCCTGAACGCTGCAGTGGCAGCAGCAACCGCTTGCTCGACCGCTTGCTCGTCACCGCCATTGACCGTGGTCAGCAGCGCTTCGGTGGCCGGGTTGATCACCCGCAGATGTTCGCGGCCGGCCGACCATTGGCCATTGATGTAGAGACCGTCGAGTGTGGTTGGAAAACTGATCATTGGGCCACCGCCTGCATCCACTGGTTCTGGTCGATTTCGATCACGGTCGGGCCTTGGCGATCGGTCGCCGCACGCAGTGCGCCACGCAATTGTTCCACCGAGCTGATCGCTTCGGCAGCGCAACCGAGGGCCCTGGCCACACCGATAAAGTCCGGGGTGTAGATGTCGACACCGACCGGCTCAATGGCGCGGTTGACCATGTATTTCTTGATCTCTTCGTAGCCCTGGTTATTCCACAACAGGACGATCACCGGCGTGCGCGCTTCGACGGCGCTGGCCAGTTCCGGCAAGGTGAATTGCAAACCGCCGTCGCCGATCAGGCACACCACCGGTGGCCGCGCGCCTTTGTCGAGCTGTCCACCGAGCCAAGCGCCAATCGCGGCCGGCAACGCATAGCCGAGGGTGCCGTAACCGGTCGACGAGTTGAACCAGCGACGCGGACGCTCCGGGTTGAAGGTGAGGTTGCCGGTGTAGACCGGTTGCGTGGAGTCGCCGACGAACACCGCGTCCGGCAATTCATGCAGCACGGTTTCGAGGAAACGGGTTTGCGCCAGCGTCGGGGCATCCCAGTTCGCGGCCAGGTCCTCACGCAGACGCGCCGCGCGCACCTGGCCCCAATCGTTGCGGCGCTCGGCCAAAGGTTTGTGCGACAAGGCGCTGAGCAGCGCTTGCGCGGCGTTGCGCGAATCGGCAACCAATGCGACGTGTGGCGGATAGTTACGCACGGTCTGATCAGCGTCGATGTCGATGCGCAGCAGTTTGCCGGGAATCTCGAAGCCGCCAGCGAAGGTCACGTCGTAATCGGTTTCGGCCAGTTCAGTGCCGATCGCCAGCACCACATCGGCATCGGCAACCAGCGCGCGAGTGGCGATGAGGCTTTGTGTCGAGCCGATCAGCAGCGGATGCGTCGACGGTAACAGGCCTTTGGCGTTGATGGTCAGCGCCACGGGAGCATCGAGCAGTTCGGCCAGTTCGGTGAGTTCGGCTGCAGCATCGATTGCACCGCCACCGGCGAGAATCAATGGCCGTTGAGCACCGGCCAGCAACTCACTCATGCGGCTCACCGCAACGGGGGCGGCACCGGCGCGGTCGATGTTGACCGGAACACTGGCGAGCAGTTCATCGGCGTCTTCGACCAATACGTCCAGCGGGATTTCGATGTGCACCGGACGCGGGCGCCCGGCCTGGAACAACGCGAATGCGCGAGCGAGCACGCCCGGCAATTCCGACGCCGACATCAGCGTGTGGGAGAACGCCGCAACGCCAGCGACCAATGCGCTCTGGTTCGGCAACTCGTGCAGCTTGCCGCGCCCGCCGCCCAACTGGTTGCGGCTCTGCACGCTGGAGATCACCAGCATCGGGATCGAATCGGCGTAAGCCTGGCCCATGGCGGTGGTGATGTTGGTCATGCCCGGCCCGGTGATGATGAAGCACACACCCGGTTTGCCGCTGGTGCGCGCATAACCGTCGGCCATAAAGCCAGCGCCCTGCTCATGCCGTGGGGTGACATGGTTGATGCTCGAACGGGCCAGCCCGCGATACAGCTCCACGGTATGCACACCGGGAATGCCGAACACCTGCTCGACCCCATAATCTTCGAGTAACTTGACCAGTACTTCGCCACACGTCGCCATGTCGTTGCCCTTCTTGTTCGTTTGAGACACAAGGCCCATGCGGGCCTTCGATGGGCTCATTGAACGGTCGGCAGGTAGCGGCAACAATCGATTAAAAGTCATACTAGCCATGTCCTCACGTCATACCTTGGATCCACATGAAACGACTGCCTCCCCTGCCCGCCCTGCATACGTTTCTGATCACCGCGCAGTGCTGCAACTTCACCCGGGCCGCCGAGCAGTTGCACATCACTCAGGGCGCGGTGAGCCGGCAGATCGCCGGGCTGGAAGATCATCTGGGGTATGAATTGTTCATTCGTCTGGCCCGGGGTCTGGAGCTGACGGCTGAAGGACGTGAGTGGCTGCCACAAGTGGAGAAGGTCTTCGGTCTGATTACCGAGGCCACCGAGCAAATCGGTCTCAAGCGCGAAACCCTGCAACTCAAGGCGCCGAGCTGTGTCATGCGCTGGCTGGTGCCGCGCCTGCTGCAATGGCAAAAGGAGCGCCCGGATGTGCCGGTCAAACTGACCACCACGTTGGCCCATGGCGTGGATTTTCAACGTGAGCAATTCGATGCAGCGGTGATTTATGGAACACCACCGGATAACTCGTCGACTGCGCTGCATCTGTTCGATGAACAACTGACCCCGGTCTGTTCACCGGCACTGTTGAAAGGCCCGCCAGCGTTGTCCGAAACAGCCGATCTGCAACAGCACTTGTTGCTGCATCCGACTCCCGACACTCAGGACTGGAAGGTGTGGCTGACGGCGGCCGAGTTGCAGCTGAATAACGTGAACATGGGCCAGCATTTCGAAACGCTGGATCAGGCGATGTCGATGGCGTCGCATGGGACGGGGGTGGCGATTGGCGATTGGTCGTTGATCGGCGATGACCTGCGTGCCGGGCGGCTGGTGATGCCGTTTGAGTTGAAGGTGAAGACGGGGTTGGCGTATTTCGTCGTGGTGCCTGCCGGAACCGAGCCTTCGCCGCAGCTGGAAGAGCTGATGATCTGGCTGGTTGAGCAGGCGCATTTGCGGTGAAGCCTTTTCCCTCACCCTAACCCTCTCCCAGAGGGAGAGGGGACTGATTGGGGGATGCTCTAGAAATGCGCCGACGTGAAATTACTGTGTTGAATCCATAATCGACTTGATCGCTCAGGTCGATGTACAACGCCAGACACCTCGGTCGGCTCCCTCTCCCTCCGGGAGAGGGCTGGGGTGAGGGGAAAGCTTTAATTCAATACCCGACAGTAAACCGCTGACGCGAATGCTTCGGCGTTTCCACTTCGTCGATCAGCGCAATCGCGTAATCGGCAAAGGTGATCCAGCTACGTCCTTCAGCGCTCACCAGCAAATGATCCTTGCCGACACGAAACTTGCCGCTGCGCTCACCTTCGACAAACTCCGCCGACGGCGAAAGGAACGTCCAGTCCAGCGCCTGCTCCTGACCCAACGCCTCAAGAAACGCCGCACCCGCACTGGCCTCAACTTTGTACTCCGCCGGGAAACCCGCACTGTCGATCACTCGCGTGTCGTCCGGCAGCAACAACGAACCGGCACCGCCGACCACCAGCAAACGCTTCGCTCCCGCCTGCTTCACCGGCCCGACAATCGCCGCCGCAGGGACGGTGGCGAAATGTGCGGCGGTGATCACCACATCGTGACCAGCCACCGCGTCTTGCAACGCTGCTGAATCCAGCACATCGACATTTTTGCTGACCACACCGGCACGCGCGCCGATCTTCGAGGTGTCGCGTGCGATAGCGGTAACACTATGGCCACGACGCAGGGCTTCTTCCAGCAGTTGGCTACCGGCGCGGCCGGTGGCACCAATGATTGCGATCTTGCTCATGACATTCTCCAGTTGGCTTGAGAGTGCTGCGTTTTCAGAATCGGCTTACCACTGCATTTCACCCTTGGCGACTTTCGCGCTCAGCTCCAGCGAGCTTTCCTCGCCGAGTGTCGGGTAGCGTTTTTTCATCGCCTTGATCAGTGCGACGGAATCTTTGGCCTTGGCGGTTTCCACGTCGAAAGCTTTAATGTAGTCGGCGGTGAATTTCACGCTGGCCAGCGAACGGCTGCTGTTGCCAAGGTAATGACCCGGCACCACGGTGTTTGGCTTGAGGGTTTCAATCGAGCGCAACGTTTCCAGCCAGTCGGCGTGGGATTGCGCGGTCTGGGTGTCGGCCATCCACACGTGGATCTTCTCGGCGACAACCACGCCACCGACCACGGCTTTGAGCGACGGAATCCACACAAAGCTGCGATCCGGCTGCTTGCCCTCAAGGCCGACCACCTGCAACTTCTGCCCTTCGAGCACCAGGCTGTCGCCCTTGAGCACGCCCGGCACGATGGTCTTCGCCGGAACGTCGGCGCCCATTTTCGGGCCCCAGAATGCCAGTTTGCCGGCGACGGTTTTGTTGATGTGGTCGACGGTCGGCTGCGAAGCCAGCACCTTGGCGTCAGGGAACGCCTGGGTCAGCGTGTCGAGACCGAAGTAGTAATCAGGGTCACCGTGACTGATGTAAATGGTGGTCAGGTGCTTGCCGCTGGCGCGGATTTTTTCCACGACTTGTTCAGCCTGGGATTTGCCGAATTGCGCATCGACCAGGATCGCGTCTTTCTCGCCGCTGACCAGCACCGAGGTCACCGGGAAAATCGCGTTGGTTCCGGGGTTGTAGACGTCGAGGGTCAGGTTGGCTGCCGCTGCATGCGCGGCGAAACCCAGGGAAGCGCTGGCGAGCAGAACGCGTTTGAGTGTGGTGAAGCCGATCATGAGTTGCTCCGGTGTCCGAATGCCTTCTTGGCGATGGGACAGAGCTTAGTTGCCTGACTCAGTACAAAAAATGCGATGCTTGAACATAGTTTGTTTCTGAAAGCGGGCAAATCATGGATCGTCTCCAAGCAATGCGGGTATTTGTCACCGTGGTGGATCTGGGCAGCCAGTCGGCCGCAGCCGATCATCTGGACCTTTCGCGACCGGTGGTTTCACGTTATCTGGCAGAGCTGGAAGATTGGGTTGGCGCACGCCTGATGCACCGCACCACGCGCAAATTGAGCCTGACCGCCGCCGGCAGTGAAATTCTGCCGCGCTGTCGGCAAATGATCGAACTGTCGACAGACATGCAAGCCGCCGTCAGCGAACCCCATGATGCCCCGCGCGGGTTGCTGCGGATCAGCGTCAGCACCTCGTTCGGCCAGGCGCAACTGGCCGATGCGATGGCCGCTTACGTCAAACGTTATCCCGGTGTCAGCATCGACATGCAAATGCTCGATCGCACGGTGAATCTGGTGGATGAGCGCATCGATCTGGCGATTCGCACCAGCAACGATCTCGACCCCAACCTGATCGCCCGACGCCTGACCGTTTGTCGCTCGGTGGTGTGTGCCGCGCCAGCGTATCTGCAAGAACACCCGGCGCCGTTACAGGTCGAGGAGTTGAGTCGACACAACTGCCTGACGCACTCGTATTTCGGCAAGAGCCTGTGGCATTTCGAGGAGGATGGCGAACCAGTTTCGGTGCCGGTGCAAGGCAATATCAGCGCCAACGAGGCCAGCACATTGTTGCGTGCGACGCTGGCGGGCGCGGGGGTGGCGATGCTGCCGACCTATCAGGCCGGCGTGCATATTCATAGCGGTGAACTGGTGCGACTGCTACCGAATGCCGAGCCGCGGCAGATGAACATCTACGCGGTGTACGCCTCGCGCAAACACATGCCGGCAGCGTTGCGCAGCATGCTGGATTTTCTGGTGCTCAGATTCCCCGAAAACCCCGAATGGGATACTGGATTCTAAAAATCAAAAGATCGCAGCCTTCGGCAGCTCCTACATGGATCGGTGTAGGAGCTGCCGAAGGCTGCGATCTTTTGATCTTGTTCTATGCTGAAAGTAATACCGCAGGGTATGTCGTTCAGAGGTCTATGCCATGAACATCAAAACAAGAAGGTACTTCGCGATTTTCATTACCTGCGCCGCCACCCTGGCGCTGTACGGCACCGCTGCCTGGCGGGTCGAACAGCTGCGACAGCTGCCGCGCGAGTATGCGAGCTGCAACTTCGAGCGGTGCATTCCGCACAATGCCACATTGAACGCGCTGCGCTGAGGCTTAGGTTGACTCATTACCTGTGGGAGCTGGCTTGCCAGCGATTGCGGTCTGACATTCAGCATTGAAGGTGACTGGGCCATCGCTATCGCTGGCAAGCCAGCTCCCACAGGTTTTTGCTGTGGTTATGAGATTAATGCTCGGCCTTCAGGCTGTCGCGGAAAGCCTTGGGTGATATCCCCACCCGGCGCCGAAACAGCCGCGTGAAGTTGGTCGGATCGGAAAACCCCAACAATTCCGACATCTCGTAAATCGTCATGCTGGTGTAGGTCAGCAAGCGCTTGGCCTCCAGCAACTGCCGTTCATGCATGATCTGCAACGCCGGCTGTCCCGCCAGCTCACGGCAGGTGCCGTTGAGGTGCGATACCGAAATGCCCAGTCGATGGGCCAGGTCTTCGACTTTCACGTGCTGGCGATAAGTCTCCTCCACCAACTGAATAAAGCCATTGAGGTATTCCCGCTGACGTTGCGGGCGCTGACTGGCTTTGTGGCGCACGATGGCCTGGCGGCTGACCCAGACCATGATCACGCTGACCAGCGAATGCATGAGCATTTCCCGCGCCGGTTGATGGCCGTTGTACTCGGCCTGCAACGCCGAAAACAGGCTGTTGAGATATTCACCGTCGTGGCCGGCAGGGTAGTTTTCCGCCAGGGCCAAGGCATGCACCGCCTCACCCAGTTGCGCCTGCAAGTGATTGATCAGCGGTGTAGCGAGGGTAACGATGAACCCCTCGACGTCTTCGGAAAAACGAAAGCCGTGCACCGATAACGGTGGCAGCACTTGAATGGCCGGGGTCTGGAGTTGCGTGCGTTGCCCTTCGATCTCAAGCTCTGCCTGACCTTTGAAGACGAAGAGTAATTGGCACAAATCAGCATGGCGATGGGGTTTGATTTCCCATTCATGTTCGCGACTGCGGGAGGAAATGGTTTCACAGTGCAGCAAGTCGGGGGTCGGCCAGTCCAGGCTTTCACCGTAGAGCTTGAACACTGGAATCGAAGGCAGCTCAGGCTTGTTCATCACTTCAATCCAGGCCTCGGGGTTGTGGGCGATAATCGCACCGATTGGCAGAATGTACAGGTATCGGCTCAGTTTTCACCTTCAATTGACAGACCCGCAAGGGAAAAATGCAAGCACTCGATCCATAAAAATCATTCACCGGTCCTGGCCGCGTGAAGCTTGCGAGTCATAAAAACAATGAAAACGCTGAAAACCCAAGTCGCCATTATTGGCGCCGGTCCGTCCGGATTGCTTCTCGGCCAGTTGTTGCACAACGCCGGCATCGACACCCTCATCATCGAACGTCAGACACCCGATTATGTCCTCGGCCGCATCCGCGCCGGTGTGCTTGAACAGGGCATGGTAGAGCTGTTGCGTCAGGCTGGCGTGAGTCAGCGTATGGACGCAGAAGGTCTGGTTCACGGCGGTTTCGATCTGGCTCTCGACGGGCGTCAGGTGCACATTGATCTGCACGCATTGACCGGCGGCAAGACCGTGATGATCTACGGCCAGACCGAAGTCACCCGCGACCTGATGGCCGCTCGTCGGGACGCTGGCGCGCCGACCATTTACCAAGCACGCGATGTCGTTCCTCATGGCATGAAAAGCGACGAAGCTTTTGTCACCTTCGAAAAGGACGGCGAAACCTTTCGCGTCGATTGCGACTACATCGCCGGTTGCGATGGTTTCCACGGCGTTGCTCGCCAGTCGATTCCGGCCGATAGCCTGAAAGTGTTCGAGCGGGTTTATCCGTTTGGCTGGCTGGGTATTCTGGCCGACACGCCGCCGGTGCATGACGAATTGGTCTACGCCCGCCATGAACGCGGCTTTGCCTTGTGTAGCATGCGTTCGGCCACCCGCACCCGCTATTACCTGCAAGTGCCGGCGGATGAAAACGTCGATGACTGGAGCGATCAGCGCTTTTGGAATGAGTTGAAAAATCGCCTGCCGATAGAGCTTGCCGAAAAACTGGTCACTGGCCCGTCGATTGAAAAAAGCATCGCGCCGCTGCGCAGCTTCGTGGTTGAACCGATGCAGTATGGGCGGATGTTTCTGGTCGGCGACGCTGCGCATATCGTCCCGCCGACCGGCGCCAAGGGTTTGAATCTGGCGGCGAGTGACGTCAGCACGCTGTTCAATATTCTGCTGAAGGTGTACCGCGACGGGCGTACCGATCTGCTCGAAAAGTATTCGGAAATCTGCCTGCGCCGCGTCTGGAAAGCCGAACGTTTTTCCTGGTGGATGACCTCGATGCTGCACCGCTTCGATGATCACGACGCTTTCAGCCAACGTATCAGTGCCTCGGAACTCGACTACTTTGTCAGTTCAGAAGCAGGGCGAAAAACCATTGCAGAAAATTACGTCGGACTTCCTTATGAGGCTATCGAATAGCCTGCTACCGACTTACACTGGCGAGCATCCCCGCTCGCCTGACGATCTGCGGGACTCTCACTGCCCGCAGGTTTTGCCCGTGACCAATCTCAATCAACCTGAAACGCCCAAACCGGCCATTCGCAGCGTGCTGGTCGCGCTGATGATGGCGATCTTTCTCGGCGCGCTCGACCAGACCATCGTTGCCGTATCGATGCCGGCCATTTCTGCTCAGTTCAAGGACGTCAGCCTGCTGGCCTGGGTGATTTCCGGGTACATGGTGGCGATGACCGTGGCGGTGCCGATCTACGGCAAGCTCGGTGACTTGTACGGGCGGCGCAAACTGATGCTGTTCGGCATGGGCCTGTTCACCCTTGCCTCGTTGTTTTGCGGCATGGCGCAGAGCATGGAGCAACTGGTGCTGGCGCGGATCCTTCAGGGTATCGGCGCTGGCGGAATGATCTCGGTGAGTCAGGCGATCATCGGCGACATCGTGCCGCCGCGTGAACGCGGGCGTTATCAGGGTTACTTCAGCAGCATGTATGCGGTGGCCAGTGTCGCCGGTCCGGTGCTCGGCGGTTACATGACCGAATATCTGTCTTGGCGTTGGGTATTTCTGATCAACCTGCCGCTGGGACTTGGCGCGTATTGGGTGGCGCGACGCAATCTGCGCGGCTTGCCGATTCCGCAACGCAAACCGGTCATCGACTACCTCGGCACACTGTTGATGATCATCGGCCTGACCGCCCTGCTATTGGGCATTACTCAGGTCGGCCAGGGTCATTCGTGGCGCAGCGCTGAAGTACTCGGTTTGTTCGCTTGTGCGGTGGTGGCGCTGGCGGTGTTTGTCTGGCATGAGCGGCGTGCCCGTGAGCCATTGCTGCCGATGCACCTGTTCGCCAACCGCAATGCGCTGCTGTGCTGGTGCACGATTTTCTTCACCAGTTTCCAGGCGATTTCGCTGATTGTGCTGATGCCGTTGCGTTTCCAGAGCGTCACCGGTGCTGGCGCCGACAGCGCCGCCCTGCACTTGCTGCCGTTGGCGATGGGCTTGCCGATTGGTGCGTATTTCGCTGGTCGTCGCACGTCGATTACCGGGCGTTACAAGCCGCAGATCCTGACCGGCGCGATCCTGATGCCGATTTCGATCCTCGGCATGGCGTTCAGTCCACCAGAGGCGACGCTGCTCAGCGGCTTGTTCATGCTGCTCAGCGGGATTGCCGGTGGCATGCAATTCCCGACATCGCTGGTGGGTACACAGAACTCTGTGGAGCAACGCGATATCGGCGTGGCCACCAGCACCACCAACCTGTTCCGCTCCCTCGGCGGCGCAGTGGGCGTGGCGTTGATGTCGGCGTTGCTACTGGCGTTGCTGCAGAATTCCAGTTTTGCCCACCTGGCGAGCAGCTCACTGATGAGCGAAGGGCATTCCGGCAACGTTTTGCTCGACGGTTTGAACGCCGCGCCGGGGGATGCGCAGAACGCCTTGCGTGCGGAATTGTTGGTCACGTTCCGGCATTTGTTGTGGGTGAGTGCGGCGGTGTCGTTGCTGGGATTGGCGGCAGCGATTGCGATGCCGAACAACCTGCTGCGCGGCCGTGAGCACGGCGCCAAATAACCGCAAAAAGATCGCAGCCTTCGGCAGCTCCTACATGGGAATGCATAACCCTGTAGGAGCTGCCGGAGACTGCGATCTTTTGATCTTCAAGGGCTGTAGTAACCGACTGCAACGAGGAAATGCCCGGCCTTCTTCAGATAGGCATGCTTGTCCTCGACCTTGCCGGTCACCGGGTTTTTCCAGCGGTATTCATATTCACCCTCATCCTGCTTGCCGATCAGCGCCAGAATCGGCTCGCCCACTGGTTTGCCTTCCGGGTCCTTGACCTTGCCGAAGTCGGTATTGATCAAGCGCAGATTGGTGCCGTGAGCGACATAGCGCTGGGTGTTCAGATCGACGACGAACACGTACAAGTCATCCTGCAGGTAGCCGCCCTTGAGCGAGTTGATCGCGCTCAGCGTGCCCTTCTCGTCCTTGCCTAAATCGGCAGCGGCTTTATCGAGCAGGGCTTTGGCCTGCTCGGCCGACGCTCGCGGCAAGTAGTAACCCACCGCCAGAATCCGCTGGCCGATGCGCTGGTAATACACATGCTTGCGCTCGACCTTGCCGTCAGTCTGGTTCTGCCAACGGTACTCGGCTTGCTGAATGCCATTGCCCTCGGGGACCAGCAACGCTTCCTTGAACGCCTTCTGCAAATCCGGGCCGAGTACTTCACTGACGTCACGACCGATCAACGCCGATGAAGGCCCGCCACTGGCAAGCATCACGCCCTTGGTATCGACCACGAATACATAGCGATCCTTGTCGACGAACTCGCCCTGACGGCTGAACGCGGCGAACGCCTTGTCGCCATTGTCGTGGTAATAGGCCAGGGCTTTTTCCAGCAAAGCGATGGCGGCCTGACTGTCATCCTTGGCGGCAGTGGCGGCGCTGGCCTGGCCGAAACCGGCCAGTAACATCACGCCCAACCAGGCCACTTTATGCAAAAACCCCATAGCGCATCCCTCGTTCTTGTTGGTGTTTCAAGAGCGTAGACGGCTTGGAGTCATGTATGGATATTCAGGAAGTTTCTGAACGTGTCGCGAATCCGGTGGTGAGGAAAACCTCACCACCGTTGATCAAGTCTTACGGGCGGGCGTTGATCTGCTGCTGCAGATTCTGGATCTGCGCCTGCAACGTATTGATGTTGCGGGTCATCTGCCCACGGAAGGCGTCGAACTCTGCGGTATTGCCGCCGCCCTGCGGCGCTGCCGGACGGTTGTCCTGCTCGCTTTTAAGTACGACGATTTCCTGCTCGAGGCGATCGATCGCCGCGCTCGGATTGCCCTGTTTCTTCAACGCGGCAATATCGGCGCCGAGGCTTTTGAACTGAGCGTCAAAAGCCTTCAACTGGGCATCGACCTTACTGGTGTCGGCCGGCGTGCTTTTCACCGTCGCCAGTTCCGCAGTCAAGGCTTTGACCTGCGCCTGCAACTGGGTATTGGCGTTCTGTTGTTCGGTGGTCTGCGCGGTCATCTGCGCCAGGCGCTTATCGAGATCGCTGGCCTGCCCTGCTACGCCTTGCTGCTGTTTGCTCTGATCGAGCAGCTTGCCTTCCAGCTGTTTGATTTGCAGCTTCAAGGCTTCGCTGTCACTGGTGACGTTGGACTGACTGGCGACGACCTTGCCGGAAATATCCTGCAGGCGCCCCGCCGCTTCTTCACTGATGCGTGCAAAGCTTTCCTGGGTCGCGACCAGTTGCTGCTCCATCAGGGAAATCTGCTGAAAACTCCACCAGGCCAAGCCGATGAAGGCGAAGAACAACGCGCCGACCAATGCCCACAGCGGCCCGGTGCTCGCGGCTTTGACCTTGACCACCGGTGGCGTGCGCGAGTGCACGGAGGTGCGGGCGGTGGTCGGAATGTCATCGTCGTCGAAGGTGTCGGCACGCAGGCTCGGGACATCATCGAAATCGTCGTGGGCATCATTACGCATGGACATTGAGGCAACCTTTGTGAAACGCGGTGATGGCTAAATGCTGCGAAGTATAACCGCCGCAGCCGCAGGGATTGACCCCCAAGCGGCTACACGGTTCATTGCCGCCCGGCCGAATCGTTTCAACGGATGTCCTGAGCTTTCCACCACGCACAGAACTCATCCAGCGCCGACCACAGGCTGACTTTCGGATCGTAGTCGAGATAATGCCGGGCGCGGCTGATGTCGAGGGTGAAATTTTTTTTCATTACCTGCATGCCCAGGCGCGACAGGGTTGGCTCCGGACGTCCGGGCCAGAGCTTGCACGCACCTTCGTTGAGCGCCGCGACGCTGTAGGCCAGACCATACGAACGGTACTTGGTGACTTGCGGCACTTCCATTTTGCGCATCACGTAATTGACCACATCCCACAGTGGCACCGGCGCGCCATTGCTGATGTTGTAGGCCTTGCCCAGCGCGGAGCCGGCGGCGAGCAAACTGCTGAGCATCGCTTCGTTGAGGTTGTGCACACTGGTGAAATCGACCTTGTTCAGGCCATTGCCGATGATCGCAAGACGGCCCTTGCGTTGCATGTTGAGCAGGCGCGGGAAGATGCTCATGTCGCCGGCGCCGGTGACGAAACGCGGGCGCAGGGCGATGGTTTCGAGGCCGAACTCCTGCGCACCGAAGACCTTTTGCTCGGCCAGGTACTTGGTCGCGGCGTAGTGATGTTTGAAGCGCTTGGGCACTTGCTCTTCGGTCAGGTTGAAGTGATCGCGGCCGTCGAAATAGATCGATGGCGACGACAGATGCACCAGGCGCCGGACGCGCTGCTTCAGGCAGGCTTCGACAACGTTTTCGGTGACCTGCACGTTACCTTGATGAAAGTCTTGATAGCGGCCCCACAGTCCGACGGCGCCCGCGCAATGCACCACGGCTTCAACATCGCAGCACAGCTCACGGACCAGATCGGGATCGGTCAGATCGCCGGGGACAAACTCGGCGCCACGGCGCACCAGATGTTCGACGCTCTCGGCCCGGCGACCGTTGACCCGCACGTCCAGGCCCTGCTCCAGAGCGAAACGCGCAAAGCGTCCGCCAATGAAGCCGCTTGCGCCGGTGACCAGAATTTTCATGCAAAGCTCCAATGAAACCAGCTGCGAGCTTCAAGCTTCGAGCTGCAAGATTAAAACAGTGTGCAAGCGCTTTAACTTGCCGCTTGCAGCTTGACGCTCATGGCTGCTTCCAGGGCACCAGCCATTGCGCCGATGAACGCACCAATTGCTCGGTCAGCAAGCCTAGAAGCTGACCGCCATTGCGCCAATGATGCCAGTACAACGGCACGTCGATCGGTTTATCTGGCAGCAGTTCGCGCAACAACCCACGCTGCAACTGATCGCGCACTTGCAGTTCCGGCACCAGCCCCCAGCCCAGTCCGGCTTCGGTCAGGCGGATAAAGCCCTCCGAAGACGGGCACAAATGGTGTTCGAATCCGCCATCGACGCCCAACGAGGCGAGATAGCGGTGCTGGAGAAAGTCGTCCGGGCCGAACACCAGCGCAGGTGTGCGCGGCAATTGTTCGGCGCGAACGCCATCGGGGAAATGCCGCTCGATGAACGCCGGGCTGGCCAGCGCGCGATAACGCATCGCGCCGAGCAACACACTGCGTGCACCGGCCACCGGCCGTTCACTGGCGCAGAGGCACGCGGCGACTTCACCGGCGCGCATGCGTTTGAGGCCGACGGTCTGGTCTTCGACGATCAGATCGAGCAGCAAATGTTGTTCGGCGCAAAAATTACCCACCGCTTCGGCCCACCAGGTGGCGAGGCTGTCGGCATTCAATGCGATGCGCAGACGCTCTGGCAGCCCCTCTTCGTCCAGCGCGGGCACCAGGGTTTGCAAGTCACGCTCAAGCAAACGCACTTGCTGCACATGGTTGAGCAGACGCCGGCCTATTTCGGTCGGCGACGGCGGCGTGCCGCGAATCAGTACCGGTTGGCCGACCCGCGCTTCGAGCAGTTTGATCCGCTGCGAAATCGCCGATTGCGACAAGCCGAGCACTTGCGCGGCCCGTTCGAAACCGGCCTGCTCGACCACGGCGGCCAGAGCGGACAGCAATTTATAGTCGAACATCAGTTTTCCTAATGAGCGATCAGCACTATTGGTTTTTCTTATACAGGTTTCGACCGGAGAATAGCCAGCAAGCACTCTTTCTCAAGGACCACACTGATGGCTGGCGAAACTTCACTCTCGACGTTGTTGCGCAGCATGAGCCCGCAACTCAACACCGGCGAATACGTGTTCTGCACCCTGCGCGACGATGTATTGCCGAGCGGTCTGGAGGTTGTCGGCAGCTTCCGTGAACAGGAAGGCCTGACAGTGATTCTGCAACGCGCCCATGCCGAACAGGCCGGCTTCAGCTTCGACTACGTCGCGGCGTGGATCACCTTGAATGTGCATTCGGCGCTGGAAGCGGTGGGCCTCACCGCCGCGTTTGCCACAGCGTTGGGCAAGGCCGGGATCAGTTGCAACGTGATCGCCGGTTACTACCACGACCATTTGTTCGTCGGCCAGGCCGATGCCGAGCGCGCCATGCAAGTGCTGCGTGATCTCGCAGCCAACGCGGAGTAATTCTTATGTGGCAAAGCTATGTGAACGGCCTGTTGGTGGCGTTCGGGCTGATCATGGCGATCGGCACGCAGAATGCTTTTGTCTTGGCGCAAAGCCTGCGCCGTGAGCACCATTTGCCAGTGGCGGCACTGTGCGTGGTCTGCGATGCGCTGCTGGTTGCGGCCGGAGTGTTCGGGCTGGCGACGGTTCTGGCGCAGAACCCGACACTGCTGGCGATAGCCCGTTGGGGCGGCGCGACATTTTTGATCTGGTACGGCAGCCAGGCGTTGCGCCGGGCCTGTTCGAAACAAAGCATGGGTCAAGGTGAAAACCAGACCGTGCGCTCGCTGCGCGCGGTGATGCTCAGTGCTCTGGCAGTGACACTGCTCAACCCGCACGTTTATCTGGATACGGTGTTGCTGATCGGCTCGCTCGGCGCACAGCAATCGGTGCCGGGTGCTTATGTGGTCGGTGCGGCGAGTGCTTCGCTGCTGTGGTTTTTCACCTTGGCATTGGGTGCAGCGTGGTTGGCACCGTGGCTGGCGCGGCCAAGTACCTGGCGGATCCTTGATCTGGTGGTGGCGTTGATGATGTTCACGGTCGCCGGACAACTGATATTGGCATCCTGATTTATTCCAAACAGCTCTGGAACCTCTATCCCACACAGTTGTTGCGTGGTTATGGCGCACCCCCGGTGCTATGATCGAAACCCTGCGCCGCAAAGAGTAAAAACTCGCCGGTGCATTTCTGGCCGGGTCGAGCATCCGGTGCTGAACAAACTCGCCGAGCGCGG